>CACGNQ010000003.1 GCA_902574525.1 uncultured Pelagibacteraceae bacterium | reverse complement strand
AGTAGCTTATATTGGTAGCTTATCAAAAAATACTCAAATAAAGGAGTCCGAGGATCAACATGGCAAGTATTTATTTCAGGATTTAACTTATAATCAAGTAATGTCTTCAGAAGCTGTTAAAAAAATTCTTTTCTCTGAAAAATTAATTAAAGAAATTAAAAACGAAGTAGGAAATTTCTATTTAATAAACTATGTTCATGGCAAGATAAATTCTTTTGGTTCTAAGTCGCATAGAGATGGACAATCTTTTGGATATAATGAAAATGCACTTAATAAAAGCTCAAAAATAATTAAAGTTCTTTTTTACCTTAATTTAGATTATGAAAAAATACCTAAGGGATATGGAATAGATGTTAATTTTTTTGATTTTAACATTGCAAGTATTTTTCCTTATAAAAGATTGTCTCTTAAATTAAACTTTTATTATGAATATTATTTTCGATCAAGATTTATGAAAACACTTAATATAAATATGGGTGATGTGATATTGATGGATAACAACTGTTGGCACAGAGGTAGTTTTAATAAATTAAGACCAAAAAACAAAAATGATTATAAGCCTAAAAAAATTTTATTAGACTACGAAATTGTTACAGATAAAGAAATAGCAAACGATTATGCAAAGTATTGTAGAAGCTACTTCGTTGAAAAAAATGAAAAAAATGATTTGAAAAAATTAAATACAGATTATCTAGACAACACCTTCTTAGATATTTTAAAAAAAAATAATATAGAAGTTATTAACGTTTGATTTTAAATAACTAAAATTTTATGAATTGTCTATTATGTAATAGTAATGAAACTAAAGAAATATTTAGTTACAAAGAAGGATCTTTTGTTACTGAGTCAAAAAAATATTTTGCTAATGTGGGAATTAGAACTTGTGAAAATTGTAAGATTAGTTATTGCACAAATATTATTAAAGAAAATTTAGATAATTATTACAAATCAATTTACCAAAATACTCAAAATAAAAAAAAAGATCGTTTTAAAGAATTTAATTCAAGGTTCTTCAGTCAAGTTTTGTTTTTTATAAATCATGTAAAATTACATAAAAATATAAAAGTTCTTGAGGTTGGCCCAAGTAATCTTGGAATTTTACCCAGCTTGAAGATTTTCCAAGAAAAAATTTATTATTATTATTTTGATCAAATTACTCTGAAGCATAAATTTAACAATATTACTAAACTAGGTGATTATTTTGATCCAGATACGTCAAAACTGCCAGAAATTGATTTGATTTGGATGAGTCACTCTTTAGAACATATTATACCTAAAGATCTTATTAAAATAATCAAAACATACCATGACGCTTTAAAAAAAGGTGGAAAAATATTTATTGAAATACCTAACGATGTGAAAACAAAGTCTTTTAATGTACCACACACACTCTTCTTCGAAAAAGAGGGTTTAAGCAAGCTTTTTGAAAAACTTAATTTTAAAATTTTAGCTATAAGCGAGATTAATAGTGTTGAGCACTTAAATTTTTCAAATCTTAAAAATGAAAATAAAAATACCAAAATTGAAAAAAAATCATTTTTAAACAAGTTATATCTTTTCATACAAACATTTATACCTGACAAGTATGTAAAAAAGTATGCATTTAAACATTTTATATCAAATGGCCCAAACTCTAATTTTCCTATAATAAGACTTATCGTTGAAAAAAAGGATTAATAAGTATAATGACCCACAAAGTAAGGAAGTCAAAAATATGTGATAAAAGATTTAAGGTTATTTAAAATTAAAAATGAAAATAAAATCTAAGCTAAAATTTATAAAAACATCTTTCAAAGAACTATACTTGATAAAATCAAAAATATTTAAGGATTTTAGAGGAGAATTTTACAGAGTATATTGCGAGAATGAATTCTCAAAAATTTTTTTTAAAAAAAAAATTAAGCAAACTAATATTTGCATAAATAAAAAAAAAGGCACTCTAAGAGGACTTCATTATCAAATCAAGCCGCATCAAGAAACTAAACTTATTTCTTGTATTAAAGGTGAAATATTTGATGTTGTTGTAGATTTAAGAAAACACTCAAAAACATATTTACAATATTTTAGTAAAATTATTTCTGAAGACAATAAATATTCAATTTTAGTGCCTAAAGGATTTGCACACGGATATATAACGTTAAAAAAAAATAGTGTAGTTGTATATTTAGTTGATAAGAATTATAATAAGAAATCTGAAAAAATTTTAAAGTACAATGATGCTAAAATTGCAATAAATTGGCCAATTAAACCAAAACACATATCAAAAAAAGACAGATAAAAAATGAAAAAAATAAGATTATTTTGTCCAGATTTAAGCAATAAAGAATTAGATGGTGTTAAAAAAGTATTTAAAAAAAAATGGATTGGTCAAGGCGAGGAAGTAATTAAACTCGAAAATGAATTCAAAAAATTTATAAATTGCAAATATGCTTTGGCTACAAATTCTGGAAGCGCAGCTCTTCACTTAGCAATAGCTGCTTTTAATTTTAAAAAAAAAAAAAAAATTTTGGTAAATAATTTAACATTTGTATCTTCTGCAAATGCAATATTATTGAATAATTTAGAACCAGTTTTAGTGGATAGTGACCCAAATACTCTTGGATTTAGTCTAGAGGATGCAAAAAAAAAAGTAGATAAAAATACAGTTGCTTTGTTGGTTGTTCACTATGGTGGGCATCCTGCAGAAATGGAAAAAATTACAAAATTTGCAAAGTCAAAAAAATTAAAAGTAATAGAGGATTGTGCTCACTGTTTAGGTGGTGTTTATAAAGGGCGTAAATTAGGTAATTGGGGTGATGCAGGCTGTTTTTCTTTTGAGGAAAAAAAAATTATTACGTCAGGTGATGGAGGAATGATAACGACTAATGACAAAAAATTATTAAAAAAAATAAAAGCTATGAGATGGTGTGGTATCGAAAAAGATACCTGGTCTAGAGATAAAAAAATTTTTAAAAGTAATAAAGTAAATTACAGTTGGTATTATGAAGTTTCAAATTTAGGTTATAAATATAATTTGAATGACTTATCAGCTGTGATTGCAAGAAATCAACTAAAAAGAATTAAATTTCTAAATTTGGTAAGAAGGAAAATTATTAAATTGTATGTTCAAAATTTAAAAAAAATTGGAATTAAAACACTTTTACCTTATATGACTAAAGATAGTTCATATTGGTTGATGGGGATTCGGCACAAGCAAAGAGAAAAATTGATGGAATATTTAAACAAAAAAAATATTTCAACAGGGGTACATTATTTACCAGTAAGCAAGCATCCACTATTTAAAAAATTTAATAAAAAAGTTAATTTCTCAAATACTATTTGGAAAGAAATTTTAACACTTCCGTTACATACCAATATGTCAAAAAAAGATGTTATCTACATTGTTAATCAAATAAAAAATTTTGAAACATTGAAAAATACATGATTGTATTGTCTTTAACGAATAATAATGAAGCATCTGCATCTATATGTGATACTCAAAAAAAAATTATCTTTGCGGCTTCAGAGGAAAGGTTCAATAGAAAAAAAAATTTTTCTGGCATGCCGATTAATTCAATTAATTTTTTATTAAATAAACTTAATATTTCTTTAAACAAAGTTGATAAAATAATTTATTGCAGTCATGAGAGTATATATCCAAGTAAAAAAATTCTTGTTCAAATTAAAAATGAGATTAAGGAACTTAATAGTTATGATAAAAAAGTATTTAAAAAAAGACTTAAAACAGAAATTGAATTTAATAGAAAGCATATAAATATATTTAAAAAATGGGTAAAATCAAAAAGTATTGACCGTGCTAAAATATTTTATATGGATCATCATGAAGCTCATGCAAGATCAGCGATAATATGTCAAAAAAGAAAAAGTGGTCATATAATAACTGCTGACGGCAAAGGAGGATTTACTTCTAGTGCAATTTGGAAATTTAAAAATAAAAACCTTACTTGTATATCAAGAAATTCTACTTTTAACTCTTTGGGCTATTTATATGGAAATATAACAATAGGTCTAGGTTATAAAGCAGAAAGACATGAGGGAAAAATAACTGGATTATCTTCTTATGGAAAAAACATTAGTAAAATGTGCATTAATAATATTTTTTCTGTAAAAAAAAAAAAAATTATTGCTAGAAACATAAAAAAGAAATTCATTCCTTTTTTTTTAAGGGGAAGAAATAATTGGGATGTATCACTATTTAAAAAAGAGCTTAAAAAATTTACTAGTAAAGATGTTGCCGCTACGGCACAAAATGTTTTAGAAAAGATTTTTGTGAAATATATTAAAATTAATGTTCCTAAAACCTCAAACTTACTATTGAGTGGTGGAATCTTTGCTAATGTCAAATTAAATAGGAAAATTAAGGAAATAAACACTTATAGGTATCTTTTTGTAACCCCGCCAATGAGTGACTGTGGTTTATGTTTAGGTGGGATACACAAATTTATTAAAAACAATCATATTGTAAAAAATATGTACCTTGGACCTGAATTTTCTAATTATGAGATTATTAAAGAGCTTAAAAAAAAAAAGATTAAATTTGAAATATTTAAAAATGAGGATGAAATTAATCAAATAATTTTTAAAAAATTAAATAAAAAAAAACTAGTGGGTATTTTTAATGGTAAAATGGAATTTGGTCCAAGAGCACTTTGTAATAGGTCCATTATATTCAGCGCGAAATATAAAGGAGTAAATAATATTGTAAACAAAAGACTTAATCGTACTGAATTTATGCCTTTTGCTCCAGTTTGTTTAGATAAATTTTCTTTTCAAAATTTTAAGAATTTTAAAAAATGGGATGACTTAGCAAAGTTTATGACAATAACCTACAAGTGCTCAAAAAAATTTACAATTAATTATCCAGCTGCATGTCACGTTGATAAAACTGCAAGACCACAAATATTGTACAAAAATGATAATTTCTGGTTTTATAAACTTTTAGATAGTTTTAACAAAGCAACTGGAGAAACATGCCTGATGAACACATCTTTCAACAACCATGAAGAACCAGTTGTGTGTAAGCCAAAAGATGCAATTAATTCTTTATTAAACAATAATGTTGATTATATTATTTTTAATAAAAACATATTGGCTTATAAAATTTAATGAAGAAATATTCACTAATTATACCAACAAGAAACGGTGGAAGATATTTAATAAATACAGTCAAAAGTGCTTTAGCAAATAAATATAAAAATTGTGAGATCATTGTAAGCTTTAATTGTTCGACAGATAATAGTTTTAAAAAAATTAAAAAACTAAAAGATAAAAGACTAAGAATTTTTAATACACCTAATTTTTATTCGATGTCAAAGCATTATGAGTGGATTTTAAATAAAGCCCAGGGAGATTGGATAAGTATAATTGGAGACGATGATGCTGTGCACAAAAATTTTTTTGAAACAATTGATAAATATCTCATTAAATATAAAAATCATAAATTTAAAGCTATTTCAGTAGATAAAGCAAATTATTATTGGAATGGAGTAAGTAATATTTATGGAAAAACAGTTGTGAGATATTTAGATCTAAATCAATCTAAAATCTGTAATTCAAATATAAATTTGTTGAAAGTAATTTTTGGATTTATGTCCTATACTAAATTACCTGGATTATATGTATCCGGAGTAATAAATAGAAAATTAATCAATACAATAAAAAGAAAAGAAAAAAACAAATTTTTCCACGAAATAAACCCAGATGTTTACTCAGCTTTAGCAATTTCTAGTTTTGTAAAAAAATATCTTAGAATTGAAAAGCCTTTATTTTGGGTTGGAACCAGCAAAAAAAGTGTTGCATACAAACTTATTTTAAAGAAAAAAAAAAATTTCTTAATTAAATACAATAATTTTATTAAAAAATCAGAGAAAGATAAGATATTTATTTCATCTAAAATTAATAAATATTTTTGGCATTCAAGATTGCCATCCGCATTTATATTCTCTGCATTATTTAATATTCCTAATACCAAATATAAGAATTCTAAAATTTATAATTTTATATTTTTATGTACCCTCGGATCAGATATTTTAAATAAAAGTTTTCTACAAAACAAAAAAGAAAGAATCCTAATTAAAAAACTTTATCTTGACACAGTTAAAAAATCAAAAATTCCATATTATCTTATATATTTTTTTACTATTTTTCTTTTTTCGTTAAAAAAACTTTACAAAAAAATTTCAAATTTTTTTGCAAAGGTGAAGTTTTTTTTATACAAAAAAACAATGCCAGAGAGATATGTCTATTCAACTGACAGAAGAAAGTTTAAAAACATATATAATGCAAGTCAATTGAATTAGAAATTATAACCATATTTTCCAAGGCGCATCATTGGATTTCCAAATCTTATTTAAATTAATTTTATCCCTTAAAGTATCCATACAAGCCCAAAATCCTTTATGGTCATAAGCTATAAGTTTTCTTTTTTTAATTAAGCTTGGAAGAGTTTCATACTCCAATGAGGAGGAATATTTTTTAATATGTTTAAATATTTGATTACTAAAAATGAAGAAACCACCGTTGATCCATATATTTTTATTATCAATTTTTTCTTGAAACTTATTTACTACTAAATTTTTATTAAATTTTAAAACTCCATATCGAGCCGGAGGTTTAACAGCACTTACAAGAGCGTAATATTTTTTTTCGTTAAATATTTTAAAAGTTTTTCTTATATTTATATTTGAAACACCATCACCATAAGTTAAAAAGAATTTTTTTTCTTTCATTAAAAGATTTTTAATCTTTAATATCCTTCCTGCAGTATTAGTTTTTAACCCTGTATTAATACATGTTACAAAAAAATCATTTTTTGGGTCATAGTATGTTGAATATTTTCTATTCTTAATTTTGTTAAAATTTTTTTTAAAATAATTTTTTAAAATTTGCTCTTTATATCCTGCTAAAATTATAAAATTTTTCACACCATAATGTCTGTAAATTTTTATTATGTGCCAAATTATGGGTTGATTTCCAATTCTAACCATCGGTTTAGGTTTTGTTTTGGTTTCTTCAGCTAATCTTGTTCCTAAGCCACCAGCAAGTATTACACATTTCATTTTAAAGTTTTTTTATGATATTTTTATTTTTAAAGTACCAAGATATTGTATCCCTAAGACCGTCTGTAAAACTAATCTTCTGACTCCAATTTAATTCTTTTTTTATTTTACTAAAATCTAATTTTTGGAAATTTAATTCATTTTTGGCTCTATTTTTTATTATAATTTTATAATTCTTTTTTTTACAATAAAATAAAACTTTTTTTACTAAGTTAATTACAGCAAAATTTGTTTTTGATCCTACATTGTAAATTTTTAAATTCTTTTTCTTATTCCTCATCATAAATTTCATTAACAAAAAGTAGGCATTTGCTGCATCATCTGCATGCAAATAATCCCTTTTCATTTTGCCATTTGACCTTAATACAATTGCTTTATTTTTTATTACTGATCTCATTATATCTGGAATTATTCTATTCATATTAAAATCTGCTCTTCCATATAGATTGCCACATCTTAATATACCTACTTTCAAGTTATAAATTCTTGAGTACGACTGGCAAATTAAATCACTAGACATTTTTGATAAATCATATGGAAAAATAGCTTTCATGTTATTATTTTCTTTATACTTTGTTTTACACTCACCGTAAGCTTTATCAGATGAAGCAAATAAAAATATAGTTTTTTTATTAAGTACTCTTATAGTTTCTAAAATATTAATCGTTCCATTAATATTATTTTCATATGAACTTGCGGGAAAATTTAAGGCTTCATTCACTTGAGTTGTTGCACCTAAATGGAATACAGCTTTTATTTTATATTTTTTAAATATTGTTAAAAGAATTTTCTTATCTAAAAAATTTCCAATTATAACTCTATTTCTCTTTTTATTTAGATTTACTCTTTTTAGAGCAGGTTTATTTTTATCTAAAATTATTACGTTAAAATTTCTTTCGTTAAGAAGATTTGTTAGTGCTTGGCCTAATAGACCAAACCCACCAGTGATTAGTATATTGAAATTTTTCATTTATAAATGATTACTTATTATATTATTCTTTAAAAGTTAAGAAACATTAAAAATTCTCTTATAAAAACCAATGATCAGTTATAATAGATCTATATAGTTTCCTTAAATTTTCTTAAAAACTTTTTAGTCGAATTAAGTATTAAAAATGAGAAATTTTTTAAAAAATTTGCGGTTTTTTCTAATAATTACTATTTAAACAGAATATTTAATATCAACTTTTATAAAAAAATGACATATAAAATCTTTGTCAAAATTTTACCTTAAATTAAGTTAATTTAGAGTAAAAAAATGCTATTAATCTTAAATCAAATAAAATGTTAATCAAAGAAATATTTAGTTTTTTAAATTTTAGATTCAAACTACTTTTTTATTTTCACCTTCTGTTTTCTGTAATTATAGTTTTTTTTGACGTATTTAGCATCGCTTTAATACCCGTGATGATCGCATCAATTTTGTCTGACGGCAATGTGAGCAATATTATTGATTTAAGTTTTTTTAATCTAAATTTATTTTTAGATAATGTTGAGCTAAACAAATTGCTATATTTAATATTATTTGTTTTTATTATTAAAAATATTTTATTGTATTTAAGCACTTATCTTCTAAATAATTACTTTAAAGATTTACAAATTTATATACAGAGTAATATATTTAATTCGTATATTAAAAAAAATTATTCTTTTTTCAACTCAAAAACTTCATCAGAGATTATCAGGAATATTATAGAGAGCCATCGTTTATCAAATTTATTACACTCAACTCTGAAACTTTATAAAGAAATATTACTGTTACTATTCTTCATTTTATTATTAATTGCTTCAACAAGTTTAGAAACAATATTAGTTTCCTCAATTTTAATTTTAATTTTGTCTATATCCTTTTTCTTTTTAAAAGATAAATTTTCCAAGTTTGGAAAACTTAGTTTTGTTAGTAGGAGTTATTTTTTGGAAACCTTAAACGAAACTTTTAATTCAATTAAGCTTATTTTAATTAATAAAAACTTTACAACATTTCAAAAAAACTTTGATAAACATTTAAATATAAGAGTTAAATCAGATACAAATTCAAAAAACTTAATGGATTTAGCAAAACCTTCGCTCGAAACATTAATAGTTTTAATTTTAATATTTTCAGTTATCTTTTTATTAAATCAAAATATAAATGCGGATAAGCTAATTTCTCTTTTAAGTTTATATACAATTTTAATTGTTAAAATGTCACAATCAATTAATACAATGTTTATATTATCATCTTCAATTAGAGTAGATAAAGCTCTCATAGATGAGTTGAAAGATGAATTTAAAACAGCTCACAAGGATGAAAGTTTAGATATAGAGCAACTTCAGAATATCCCAGATACAATAAGCTCTATAAATTTAAGTGAAATAAGTTTTGACTATGGAAAAAAAAATAAAATTTTTAATAATTTTAATTTAGAGATTTCAGCTAATAAAATTTTCGCAATAGTGGGAAGATCTGGCTCTGGAAAATCAACATTAATTGATCTAATTACTGGTTTACTAAAACCAAAGAAGGGAAATATTCTAATTAATAATAAATATAATATAGAAAATTTTCTAAACAGTTGGCAGAATAAGATAGGATATATTCCACAAAGTACATTTATTTTAAACTCAAGCATTAAAAAAAATATCTGTTTTGGATTAGAGTATAATGAAAATAAGTTTAATCACGTTACTGAAATTTTGCAACTTAAAGACCTATTAGTAAGAGAAAAAGAGGATTCAAATTCTATCATAGGAGATAAAGGAGGATCCAAAATTTCTGGAGGTCAAAGGCAGAAAATTTCTCTTGCTAGAGCTTTGTACAGGGATGCTAAAATACTAATACTAGACGAACCTACAACCTCATTAGATCCAAAATCATCAAATGATTTTTTCAAAATTTTGCAAGAAATTAAGCACGACAAGACGATAATTCTTATAACTCATGACAGATCATTAATTAAATACTGTGATGAGGTTTTTGAGATAGGCAGCACAAAAAATGAATGACTTAGCACCAATAGTCTTTATTTGTTACAACAGATATCATCATGTAGTTAAGTCTTTAAGCTCTTTAAAAAAAAACAAACTAGCTAAAAAATCTAAAATAATTATTTTTTCTGATGGAGCGAAAGATGGAATAAATAAGGATAAAATAAGAAAAGTACGAAAATATTTAAAAAAGTTAAGTGGTTTTAAATCAAAAAAAATAATTTTTAGAAAAGAAAATTTTGGTACAAAAAAAAATATTGTAAGTGCAATTAACGAAGTATTAAAAACTTTTAATAAAGTTATAGTTATTGAGGATGATCTAATATTATCAAAATTTTTCCTTGATTATATGAACTTGTGCTTAAAAAACTATAAATATGAAAAAAAAATTTGGCATGTCAATGGTTGGAGCTATCCTTTCATGAAAAATTCAAAAAATGATATAAATTTTTTAGGATCAATGAATTGTTGGGGGTGGGGTACATGGAAAAATAGATGGTCTAATTTAACTCTGAATGAGAAATACCTTATTTCGAATTTCTCAAAAAAAAATATTCACAATTTCAATATTTTTTCAAGCATGAATCATTTTGAGCAAATTATAAGAAATAAAAACAAAACTTTATCTAGTTGGGCAGTTTTTTGGCATGCAACGATATTTAAAAATAATGGAATTTGCATATATCCTAAATATCCTTTGGTAAAAAATATAGGATTTGATGGTAGCGGAAGAATGTCTTCTATACACAAATACAAGTCAAATTTAAATAACAATTATAAGGATTTCAAATTGAACTTAGAAATTTTTAAGAATAAAAAACTAATGAATGCTGAATTTAACTATTATATTAAGAGAAAAAGTATTATAGGTAGATTATTGGTTTATTTAAAAAAAATTTATTTTAGTATTTTTTAATTATGAGTTTAGATTATTTATTATCAAACCTTATCCCAATAGTTTTTTTACTTGTGGCTGGTATTTTAATCAGACAATCATTAATTATTGCTTCTCAGATGTGGGCAAAAACATATCATCACAGTTTAAGTTTACTTTTATTACCTGTAACAACATTCGTAATTACCAAGGCAATTTCAGGTAATATTGCTTTGTCTCTTGGAATGATTGGTGCATTATCAATTGTTAGATTTAGAAATCCTGTAAAAAATCCTTTTGAATTAGTAATATTTTTCTGTTCAATTACTTTAGGTATTGCATCTGGTGTTGATATTAGACTTGGAATTATTTTATTATTAGTTACAGTTTTTGTAATTATAGGTTCACATTTTTATTCAAAAACTAAAAAAAAAAATCAGGTGTTTGTTCCATCATTTGAGGAGGGTTATTCTCTTAATATTATAGAAATAACTGCAAAAAAAGAAATAAATGAATTAAAAAGTTTTAATATTATTTACTTTAATTTCGACAAAAATAATTCAATTTATGAATATAAAATTTCCGAAAGAGAAAAAAAAGAAATATTGGAAATTGAAAAAATTATTAAAATTTCGGATGATATTACAAACTATGAAATACGTTATAGTTTTGATTAATAAATTTAAGTTATTAATAATATTATTTACTTTATCCCTTTCACTTATTCCAAATCCATCATATGGGAAAAATAATTGTGAACAAATAAAATTTGACACTAAATTTCAAGATGTAGATCAAATAGAAATAAAATTTGATGATTATAGAAGATGGATAACAAATGGATTAAGAATTTTAAGTTTTAAAGAGCAAAATATATCAATATCCTCAAAATTTAAAAAAAGATTTAATGCAAATATAATTGTACATTATAAAGATAAAAATATATGTACTCTTAGATCAAGAATTAGACAAAGTGGTGATCACTATGATCATATTAAATTCAAAAATGGTAATATAAATCAGAGCCTCGACGTTCATCTTGATGAATATAATATTTTTGGATCTACCAAGTTTAAGTTACTTTTGCCATCAACAAGAAACAGTGAAAATGAAATTTTTCTTTCATCTTTATTAAGTGAGTTGGGATATCTTTCACCAAAAACGTCATTTATAAAAGTAAACATAAACGGAAATTCAAAAAAATTTATTTTTCAAGAAAAGGCTGCAAAAGAATTAGTAGAAAATTTAAAATTTAAAGATGCACCTATTTACGAAGGTAATGAAAACTTAATTGTTGGAACCTCATTAGATAAAAATTTGGTGTTTAATAAAAAACTCACATTCGCAAAACAGGTGAATACTAACTGGATTAAATCTGATTTAAGAAAAAAAATTTCTATTGAAGGATTGACGAAGTTAAACTTTGCCTACTTTACTAATATCTCAAAACAATATAAGGAATATTCAAAATCTGATCAATTAACTTTGGACTATAAACATTTGTCTAATAATGACAAAAATCATTTAGATTATTTAAATATATATGATGCAATCATTAATTCGACAGATAGTGGTCATTCTTTAATACCACATAACAGAAAATTTTACTTTGATCCTTTCACTCAAAAATTTTACCCAATTTTTTATGACGGTTCAGCGGGAACAACTAAAAGATATATATTTGGAGGCTGGAAACCAAAAATTTTAAAATTAAGTGTAAAAGAAAACGAGTTTAAATGGGGAGTATCATATAATGCTATTGATGGAGCTCAAAATGCAATAACTAAAATTAATGAGATTGATAAAGATAAATTTTATAAAAAT
The DNA here is from genome assembly GCA_902574525.1 of uncultured Pelagibacteraceae bacterium. Lineage (GTDB taxonomy): Bacteria > Pseudomonadota > Alphaproteobacteria > Pelagibacterales > Pelagibacteraceae > Pelagibacter. The sequence continues at coordinate 57,173 of CACGNQ010000003.1, read as the reverse complement.
TTAAAGTTAAGAGGAGTAGAATATAAAGAAGAAGATTTTAAAAATATATTTGATACAATTAATCATAATTTAATCGAAATTTCGAAAATTGAGAAAAAAAGAAGTAAAGACATTCCGAAAATAGATCTACAAGATTATTTAAATTTTGCCAACAAATCTTCAAAAGACTATAAGATTTTTTTTACTAAAAATGAAAATTCTTATATCTGCAATAATAGTATCGAAAAATGCAAGTTAATTGAAATAAGTAAAAAAAAATTTCGCAAACTTATTGAAGGAGAACTTGAGGTAGACAAAACTAAGGTTTTATTTCTTGGTGAGTTATCAACTACTGAAATAGAAAAATTTCTTTTTAATACAAAAAGAATCCACAGGGGATTTTCAGAACAAAAATTTCAAATAAATGGAAACGAAATTAAAATTAAATCTTCAAATGGTGTTAAATTTACCATCAAAGAGTCCAACCAGTTATTAGATATTAAGGCTTCAAAAGATGATTGGGTTGTTATATATGATAGTTTTCTAGATAATCTTAAGATTTCCATAAATTATGATTTAGAAAGTGATGAATCGTCACTCAATCCAAAAGAGGATAGGTTTAATGAATACTTTTTAACAGGATGTTTGAATATTTTAAATTCACAATTAAAAAACTTGGAAATTGGGGTTCATAATACAAAGTGTGAGGATGCACTTAACATTATTAATTCCAAAGGTACTTTAGCACAGGTTAATATAACTAATTCATTATTCGATGGTCTTGATATAGATTTTTCAGAAATTGATATAAATTATTTAAGCGTTAAAAATGCTGGAAACGATTGTTCTGACTTTTCTTTTGGAAAACATAAAATAGATATAATGAATTTGTATAAATGTGGAGACAAAGGTGTTTCTGTTGGAGAAAAAACATTAACATATATTGAAAAACTAAGCGTTAAAGATTCTAAAGTTGGTGTTGCTTCTAAAGATAGTTCTGAAGTTTTTATTAATAATTCCCAAATATCTCGAACTGACTCATGCATAAGTGTGTATAATAAAAAAGATGAATTTGATGGTGGAAGAGTCAGCATTTCAAGTTTTAGTTGTTTAAACTCAAATAAAAAAATTGTTAAAGATGACTTTTCCATCGTGAAAATTGAAAAAGAAATTTAAAAAAAATGAGCTTTAGGTTAGAAAAAAAATTTACTTTAGATACAAGAAAGTATGATGAGTTTATTAGATATATTAATACAATAGATGCAAAAAAGATTTATAACTCGAGAAAAGTATTTTCTACTTATTTTGAAAATGATTTTTTTTCATCTTTTAAGCAATCAGAAGAGGGAGTGGTACCAAGAAAAAAAATTAGAATAAGGTCTTATAATACAAATGATCACAGCGTAGTTTCAAAATTAGAGATTAAAATTTCAGCAGAGGATAGTAGATTTAAAAAAGTTGAAAAAATCAAAAGTAAGCACCAAATAGAAAAACTTTTAAATAGAGGTTTACTAGATAGAAATTATGGTCTTTGCAAACCGTTGTTAAATGTATCTTATGAAAGAGAATATTACCAACTTACGGATCATAGAATTACAATCGATAAAAATATAAATTATTGCAATTTTAAAAGAAAAATAAAAATTTTTAAAGAACCGCTATCTATTATTGAGTTTAAAAGTGACACAACAAAAGACATTAATTTATATGATAGTATTTTAACAAGTCCTATTTCAAGGTTTTCAAAGTATTGTAGGGGTATGAACAAAGTATTTTTTAATGTAAAAAACTTTTAGATATGAAAAATAAAAATTATTTTGGAAGAGGTATAACCTCAATAGAGGGCACTGGTTGGAAATTTAATAAAAACGTTTCAAATCAATTTGATAAACACGTTAGACAAAGCATTCCTCACTACGACGACATTCAAAAATATATATGTTCACTTAGTGAGTGGTTTTTAAAAGATGGATCAATTGTTTATGATCTAGGATGCTCAACAGGAGAAACTGCCAAAAATCTTTTCAAAAAATTTTCAAAAATTGATTTTAAATATTATGGATATGATCTCAGTAATGAAATGATAAAAATTGCAAAAAAAAAAAATAAAAAAAACCTCAAAAATTGTATTTTTAATTTAGGTGATATCAATAAATTAAAATTTAAAAAAAATAGTAGGGTGTTTTATTCAATCCTTACGTTTCCATTTTTAAATTCTATACAAAGAATTCAATTATATAAAAAAATATTTAAATCTTTAGACCACGGAGGAGCCATGATATTTGTAGATAAAATTAGGTCAAAAAATTCTTGTTATGAAGATATTTTTAATCAAGCATATTTCGATTTCAAAATTGATAATAAACTCACACATGCACAAGTGCTAAATAAGTCAAAAAGTATAAGAAATGCAATGCAACTTTTTGAGGAAAATGAAATTGAAAATTTTTTAAAACTTGCTGGTTTTAAAAAAATTGAGCCTTTTTTTAGATGGTTTAATTTTATCGGGTTTATAGCAATAAAATAGAACTATGAAAATTTTTAGTGACGATTTCCAAAAAATTAAATTAGATGTAATATTAAATGCTATTGAAAAAGATGGCTTTTTTTTTTGTAAAAATGCAATTAATAATGATTTGATAAATCAGATAGAACTAGATGTATCTAAAAATAGATTTTCAATTAATAAAAACTGGATATCTGGAGTTTATACAAAAAATCAATATTTTTTAACAAACATTTTAGGTTGTTCAAAATCTTTCTTTGATCTCGTGACTGAAAAAAAAGTTTTTGAAATTTGTAATGAGTATATGAAAGGTTCTGACTATAGACTAAAAGCTGTAAGATACTACGAAACTTATGGTAGACATAAAATGTTATGGCATACAGATAATAAAGTTGACAGAAAATTTCAAGAAATACCTGGATTAATATTTATTGCATACATGAGTGATGTAAATGATGGTGAATTTCAATATATTAAAAATTCACATAAATTTTCAGTGGAAACAAAAGTCAATAACTATGATAATGAATTTATTAACAAAAATTTTTCAGAGAATGTTGTTTCTTTCCCTGGATCAAAAGGAGATCTGATAATCTATAATACTTATGGAATTCATAGGGCAAAACCAATTAAAAAAAACAAAAATTTTGTAAGAAAAAGTTTATTCTTTCAGATCGATAATGGAAAAGAACATGGCGAGCCGATCTTGCTCAATACATCCTTTTTAACAAATATAGATAAGCGAATATCAAATTTTTTAGGGTTTGGTAGTAACCCTGACAGTAAATTATACCCTAATACTGATATTCAAACACTTCCCATAAAACATATAATTAATCGTAGCCTTTTAAAATTAGTATTAAGGTCTCTCATAAGTACAATAGTTCCAAACTTCTTAAAAAAAATTATAAAGAATAAAATTAATAAATGACAATTTTGAAAGATTTAATTCAAAAAAGATTTAACAAAATAGAAAAAAAAAATTATTTTGGATATCCATTATTAGATGACGCATTTTCGGCTGAAGATATAAGCTCTGCAATGGAAGTTTTGCTATCAAAAAAAATCACAATGGGTGAAATAACTAATGAATTTGAATATGAATTTGCAAATTATATTGGTTCAAAATATGCTTTGATGGTCAACTCTGGGAGCTCAGCAAATTTGTTGGCAGCTTTTGCTCTTGTTAACCCTCTAAAAAAAAATCACCTTAAAATTGGTGATGAATTTTTAATTCAATCATTGTGTTGGTCAACTTCATTGTGGCCTATGGTGCAAGCCGGATTGAGGCCCAAATTCATTGATGTAAATGCAAGAACATTAAATATCGATCCAGAGGAATTTTTTAGGTCAATTACAAAAAAAACAAAAGCAGCTATGATTGTACATGTGCTTGGGAATTGTTCTGATATCGATTTGATTACAAAAATTGGAAAAAAAAAAAATTTATATTTGATTGAGGATACATGTGAGTCGCTTGGATCAATGTTTAAAAATAAATATCTTGGTACATTTGGATCTTTTGGAACTTTTTCATTTTATTATTCCCATCAAATTACATCTGGTGAAGGTGGAATGATAGTTTGTGATAACAAAAAAGATTATCAAATAATCCACTCAATGCGTGCACATGGCTGGGATAGAGGTTTAAATAAAAGAAAAAATAATCGTAAGGATTTCAATTTTATTAATGCAGGATTTAACTTAAGACCACTAGATATCACGGCTGCAATTGGATTAAGTCAATTTAAAAGACTAAATAATTTTAAAAAAACTAGAAATGAAAATAGAAAAAAAATTTTACAATCATTACAAAATTCTAAAAATTGGAACAATCAGTTTTCATTTATTGAAAAAAATAAAAACTTAAAGCCGAGTTGGTTTGGCTTACCAATTTTAATTAATAAAAAATATCTACATAAAAAAGAAAAATTTTTGAATTTTTTAAATGAGCAAAAGGTTGAAACTAGACCGATCATAAGTGGAAATTTTTTGGATCAACCAAGTATCAAACTTTTCAATTTAAATAAAAAAAATAAAATTATGAGAAATAGTAAAGAAATTAGTGATAGAGGTTTTTTTATTGGTTTGCATACAAAACCAATCTATCAAAACCAAATTAATAAACTGATAAAATTATTGCTATCAATAGATGAAATCTAAATTACTGCCCAAATGTGGAATTACTGGTTACAGTGGAGTTTTAGGTCGTGAAATTATCAAAAATATTAATTTTAGGTTTATAAAATATAAACACGATATTCTTGACAAAAAAAAATTAGATAAATGGATGAAAAAAAATAAATTTGATTTGTTCCTCCATTTAGCAGCTGTGGTCCCAACAAAAAAAGTAGAAAAAAATTATTTTTCGAGCAAAAATGTAAACTTAAACGGTACGAAAAATATTGTTGATAATTTGAATAAATACCACAAGAATTTAGGATGGTTTTTCTTCTCTTCAACTTCACACGTTTACACACATTCAAAATATAAAATCGTTGAAACTAAAAAAATCAATAATTGTTTCTCAAAATATGGAAAAACAAAATATCAAGCAGAAAAATACATTAATAAGAAATTGAACAAAAAAATCAATTGTTGCATTGGACGAATATTTAGCTTTTCACATCCAAATCAGAATGCAAGCTTTTTTATTCCAAGTATTTTAAAAAAAATAAGAAAGTCTAATAAAAAAATTATAATATTTAAAAATGTTGATCATGAAAGGGACTTTATAAGTACAAAAGATATATCTAAAATAATAAATTTGCTTTATCAAAAAAAAAGAAGAGGAATTTACAATATTGGAACAGGCAAATGTACAAACCTTATTGATGTAATAAGAATTCTTTGCAAAAGATATGATCGAAACTACAAAATTTTAAACATTAGAAATAGAACAAAATTAGTAGCTGATATCTCAAAATTAAAAAAAGAAGGAATAAAAATTAATTCAAATATAAGAAATATTTTACAATTATTTTAATTTAAAATAATGAATATTTGCAAATGGAATAAATCTTCCAAGTGTTTTTAAAATTATATTTTTTTTAAAATCTTTATTTATAAATTTTCTTAAAAATAAGCTTCTTCTAAATTCAGATAAAAAATCATTTCTGAAGACTTTTTCAGAGAGGGTAAAATTATTAGTTAATGCAATATCTATTATTTCATTTTTTTTAAATAAAAAACCATGATGATATTTAAATAACGTAACTTCTTTACCTTTTATTTTAAAATACAAAAAAAATAAAAAACATTCTAATTGTAAATAAATAAAATTATAAAATAAATTTGTTAAACTTATTGGAGCAAGTCCAGGACTTAAAATTAATTTTCCATTCTTATTTAGTAATTTTGAACAACTTATAAAAAAAGATCTTATTTGATTCTTATTAAATGCATATAATAAGTTCATACAAATAATTACATCGTATTTTTTTTTAGTTTTATTTTTAAAAAGATTAAATTTTTTATATTTTACATATTTAAAGATTCTATTTAATTTTTTTTGACCAGCTGGTATTTCTAAATCAGTTAATGTTATTTTTTTAAATCCTAAATCATATAATTTTAATTCGAGCGCGCCTCGTCCTGATCCAATAGATAAAATTTTATCATTTTTCTTTAATTTTTTTTTTAAGTAATTAAAGTAAGTATTATGTTCTTCCAAAAAATATTCTTTAAAAAATTTTTTTTTACTATTATAGCTTTTCGTTGATTTAAAAGATGATCTTAGTTGATATTCCCAATTTTCTTTTTTTAATTTTAAATAATCTAAATTTTTGTTGATCCTTCCAAAATAATCATTTTTTTTAAAAGTTATTGCGTACCAAAAAAATTTCAACATGTTATTTTGTTTTAAAGCCGTTTATTAAAGTTTTCATATCTTTAAAAGTTTTTTTGTTACTTTTGTAGCTAAATTCCTTTTGAATTTGCTTAATGTTTATTTTTGGCTCATTAATTATTTTATTTTTAATTACTCTATATCTCAATTTCTTATATTTTCCTAAAGCATCAACTATTTCTTTAATTTTTATATTTCGACCAGATGCTAAGTTATATAAATTTTTTTTCCCTGAATTAATTATTTTTACAATCATTGGCAATACCTCATCTATATGAATAAAATCTTTTTTAGAATTTGGACTTATATAAAAATTAAATTTTTTGTTTTTCAAAGCATGATTTATCATTGTCGGTAAAATTAAAGGAGATTTTGGATTAATTCCCACAACATTTGACAATCTAATAATTTTAGTTTTTTTTCTGAAATTGCTTAATAAAAAACTTTCTGCACAAATTTTTAATAAATTATAAAAATGATCTTCATTATTTGGATTCACCATAAGATTTGCGTCTTCAATTGCATGATTTTTTTTATTGTATTTATAAACTCTCGTACTTGATAAAAAGCAAATTGATGAGAACTTATTATTATTAAGTATTTTTATAAGTAAACCAAGATTTGCATAAAAATTTTCAAAAGGTTTAGTTTTCCAATCGTCGCGCCCTATACAATAAATAATTTTACCTAAATTTTTTTTGAAGATTATTTCCTTTTTTTTAGGAGTAAAAACTTTATATTTTTCTTTCAACAAATATTTTTTTAATTTTTTTCCAATAAATCCTGTATTTCCAAAAATTGTAAACATAATTATCTTTTTGCTTCTAGCTTATTATAATGTTCTGGTCTCTTCCAAGATTCTCTTAAAAAAAAGGAATTAACTAATCCAGCTAATTTATTGTAATTAATTAAAAACTTATATTTATCTACAAATAAATACGCTAAACATTTAATAATTGAAAATATTAAATCTTTAAAAGTCTTTTTTAATGCAAAAAAATAATTATAATTTTTTTTGAAGAAGTAGAATTTAGACCATCCCATGTGCCAATGTCTTAAAAGTATAATATTTTCGTCTTTTGTACTTTTATAGGTATAACTTTTTTTTATAATATCATGACCTTTGTGTGGAACATTTGCATCCAATAGCGTTAATATTTTAATATTAAGTCTATCGAGCTTTAGACAATAATCAGTTTCATCATAATACATCCAAATTTTATCATCATAACCCCCATGCTCTTTAACTATTTCCATATTAAAAAAAATAAAATGGCCAGTAACTATTTTCATTCTTTCTGTATACTTATCATTATATTTTTTTTTATGATAATAACTATCGGGTTGATTTCCCCATGGATGTTGAGGAACTATAATACCAAAATCATTTTTATTAACTTTTTCAACATAATTATAAAATTTTAAAATTTCAGACCAATCAAGATCAACGTCAACATCTGAATAAATTGCATATTTAGTTTGTATATTTTTTAATCCAGAGTTAATTCCACCCACTTGTCCTGAATTATTTTTATTTTTTATAACGGTTATGTTATTCTGTTCCGATAGACTACTGATATTGTCTTCATCATTTGAATTATCTATAATTAAAACTTTTATATCCTCGGGTATTTTTTTTATAAGTTTGTTAATATCTTCCTTAAGGTTATAGTTAACAAAAAAAACTGATAATTCTTTCTGAATTGACATATATATTATTGATCGATTAAGTTATTGTTTGAAAATAAATAACATAATTTATGTGTTCTATATATGGCAGATTATAAAAGTTTAGAAGAATTTTATAGTTCAAATGGTTATATACATTTGAAAAAAATTGAAAAAACCACATATAATTATAATCAACTAGAAAATTTTGAGAGCGACTTATTAAGAAAATTAACAGAGGAAAATTTAAAAAAATTACCTGGCTATTTAATGGGAAATTTAAATTTTTCTCCTGGAAAGTTCGGGATAGATATATGGAACAACCTTTTACAAAAAGAAATAAACATTATATTCAAAAATATTTTAAAAGAGGATTTAAATGATTATGAGATTGTGTATGGTGGAAACATAAATTTTCCGAAAGGGGGAAAACAATATTTTCACATGGATGGCAACTTTGTTCCAAAGAGGTATATAGTACATTTTGCGACATCTGACATAACTCTTTTAAATGGACCTACAGAAATATTATTATCAAGTCATAAAAAATGGCTTCCTTTTTGGAAAATTTTATTTTCAAAATTGAAAAAGAGAAAGCTTACTATGAAAAAAGGAGATATATTATTAAGGCCGAATATTTTATGGCATAGAGGAACAAAAAATTATTCTGAAAAACCAAGACCAATTTTGACTTTTATTTTGACTAAAAAAAAATCAGAAAACTTATATTCTGAAAAAAACAAAGACATTTTTTTTTACAAAAATATTTTTAACGAGGGTTTTAAAGGAAAATTTGTAGAATTTATTTATGTAAAACTTGGAATATTGTTTTTGGTGTATAGATTTTTTAGATCTTTTTTTGTAAAACACGGAAGATATTCATAAAAACTAAATATTTTTTTAGAATTTGAATTATGAAAAAAATTAAATTTACTGATCTTTATAAATTAATTCCTGAAAAAAAAAAAATTTTCTCAAAAATCAATTCATTAGTAAAAAACTCAAAATTTATTGGAGGTGAAGAAGTTGAAAATTTTGAAAAAAACTTTTCAAAATTCGTTAAAGCAAAGTATTGTATTAGTTTAGGCAATGGAACAGATGCAATAGAGATTGCACTCAAATCTCTTAATTTAAAAAAAAATAGTGAAGTAATAGTTCCAGTTAACACCTGGATTTCAACTGCAGAAGCAGTAATTACTAATAACTTAAAACTAGTTTTTTGTGACATTAACTTAGATGATTATTCTATTTCAATGGAAGATTTAAAAAAAAAAATTAATAAAAAGACTTCAGCTATAATTGTTGTTCATTTATATGGCAACCCATCAAATATTAGGCAAATTTTAAAAATTGCAAATAAAAAAAAAATAAAAGTTGTAGAGGATTGTGCTCAGGCCCATGGAACTAAATTTAAAAATAAACACGTAGGTACTTTTGGAAATCTAGGAACGTTTAGCTTCTTTCCTGGAAAAAATTTAGGTGGTTTTGGAGATGGAGGAGCTATAGTAACCAATTCAAAAAGTTTATATTTGATTTGCAAAAGATTGAGAAATCATGGAGCTTTAAAAAAGTATGACCATAAATTTTCTGGACGAAATTCAAGATTAGATACTATTAATGCAGCTATTTTAGATATTAAATTGAAAAGTTATTCAAAAGTAATCAAAAAAAGGAACGAGCTAGCAAATGAATATTTCAAAAACTTGAAAAATACCAAAAAAATTCAATTATTTCGCCTAAATAAATCTAACACTCATTCCTTTCATCAATTTGTGATAAGATGTAGTTACAGAAACGAGTTAAAAAAATTTTTAGAAAAAAACCAAATCCAAACTTTGATTCACTACCCTTATATGCTTAATGAGCTTAAGTTTTTTAAGAATAAAAATAAATTTAAAAATTCATACAATTTAGGTAAAAAAATTTTAAGTCTGCCTATTTCGGAAGAGCATTCTATTGATCAAATTAAACATATATCAAAAAAAATTAATTTTTTTTACAACAATAGAGATTAGAAATTGCAAAATATAATATTTACAGGTGGCAATGGGAGATTTGGTAGTGTTTTAAAAAAATCTTATTTTAATAAGCGCACTTTTTATCTTTCAAAAAAAGAATTTAATATATTGTCTTTAAATTCAATGGAAATGAAAATAAAAAAAATAAATCCAAAAATAATTGTGCACATGGCAGCATTGTCTAGACCACTGTCTGATCATTATAATAAATTAGATAAAAGCATAGACCTTAATATTATAGGAACAGCGAATATAGTTAAACTATGCAAAAAATATAATATTAAACTTATATATTTGTCTACACATTATGTTTATCGTGGAGATAAAAAATATTCAGAAAATGACCCAGTTCTTCCAAAAAATAATTATTCCTGGTCTAAATTAGGTGGTGAATGTGCAGTCCAGATGTATTTAAAAAATTCTCTTATAATTAGGGTTTCTATGTATAGCAATAAATTTGAACACAAATATGCTTATACTAATGTTAAAAGTAATTTTTTAACACACAGTCAATTTGCAAAAATATTCCCTAAACTTTTAAAATTTAAGGGGGTATTAAATATTGGAGGAAAAACGCAAACAATATTTAATTTTGCTAAAAAACTAAATCCTAATGTAAAAAGAAAAAAAATTAATTTGAAAAAAATTTCTCTAGATTTATTGCCTGATTCTTCTACGAACATCAGTAAAATGAAAAAGCTTTTAAAAAAAAAAATATAATATGATATATCTTATCACTGGTTGTGCTGGATTTATAGGTTTTCATCTAAGTAATAATTTATTAAAAAACAAAAAAAATAAAGTTTATGGTATTGATTCTTTAAATAATTATTATCCTACGAAAATTAAAAGAGAAAGATTAAGAATTTTAAAAAAAAAAAAAAATTTTTTTTTCAAAAAAATAGATTTAACTGATAAAAAAAAAATTGGAATTTTTTTTAGTAAAATTAATTTAGATTATATATTTCATTTTGCCGGCCAGCCAGGTGTTTTGTATTCATTTAAAAATCCCAAAAGTTATAAATCTAATAATATAATAGCTACAAAAAATCTATTAAATGTAATTCATAAAAATAAAATTAGAAAATTTATATTTGCATCGTCTAGCTCTGTTTATGGAGACCAAAAAATATACCCTATTAGAGAAACTTTTAAAGTACGTCCAATTAACTATTACGCAAGTACAAAAATAGTCTGTGAGAAATTAATAAGACGATCATTTGCTAATTGTAAAAATAAATTTATTATCTTTAGATTTTTTACTGTTTACGGACCTTATGGTAGACCAGATATGTTTATACATAAATTACTCAACAACGTAAAAATAAAAAAGACAATAAAATTACATAATTATGGAAAAAATTTAAGGGATTATACATATATAGATGATGTGGTTAAGATTTTAAAATATTACATCAAACTAAAACATTTAAAACAAAATATTTTTAATATTTGCAGATCCCAACCTATCGAAACAAATAAACTAATTAAAAAAATTCAAAAGTCTCTTAAGAGGGATATTAAATTTAAGTTAATCCCCAAAGTCAAAGGCGAAATGTACATCACCCATGGATCCAATAAAAGAATTTTTAAACGTTTCAAATTAAGATTTACTTCTATTGATAAAGGAATAGAACAAACAATTAAAACATATAATTTAAAAGGATTTTGATTTAATTTATAAATTTTTAAGTAAATTTAAAGTATCATTTATATCTTTAGAAATATTCGAATTTAAAATTAATCCGTGACTTTGAATTTTTTTTTTACTTACATGGTATGATAATTGATTCATAATAGCTGATTTTACTAATTTAATTTTAATTTTTTTCCGCTTATTAATTTTATTTAAAATTTGTCTTACTGTAAAATTACCTGATAATATATTAAATATATCGTTTTTATAAAAATTATTTCTAATGCAAAATTCAAATACTTTAAAAGTATCTTTTAGTGATAAATATGGTCTAAATTGATCTAAAGCAGTTTTGTAAACTTCTACATTTTTGTTTATGGATGCATTAAAACAAAATTTATTTACAGCGGTATGAAATCTTATTCCTGGTGAAACCCCAGTTATAGTACCTAGTCTAAAAGTATTAAATGATAAGTATTTTGTATCTCTCCTCAACATATTCTCTTCGAGGATTTTTATGTGAGCGTAAGGCGATTGAGGCTTTAAAAATTTTTTCTCACAAGTCTCATCAACAATTTTGGCTTGTTTTCCATATACACTTGTTGAGGACAGATGAATTAATTTTGCTTGTTTTTTTTTACAAAATTTAATTACTGTTTTAAGACAATTTAAATTATTTCTGTACATTTCTTTTTTTCTCTCAAAACTTTTTTCAGCGTTTGTCATAGAGGCGCAATGAATTACATATTTTACATTTTTAAATTTATCCAAACTATTTTGGTTATTAAGATCTAACATATGGAAATAAAGATTATTTTTTTTCTTTTGATTAAATAAAGAATTAAATCGATTAGATTTCAAATTATCTACTATAAAAGTTTTTTTAATTTTTTTAATTTTATAAATATTCTCCGCTATATAGGAACCAATATGACCACAACCACCTGTAATTATTAAATTCATATTTTTAAAACTTTAATAATATTTTTTTTTAAATTCATCGAAAGATAAAATATACTCAGATTTATCATATTTATAGTTGCACAATGTTATTAGAGAATCTTGATCTTTTGAAAATTTTATTTTAAGCCAACATTTTGTAGGTATAAAAAGGGCTTTTTTTGATTTTTGATTAATATTAAAAATTTTCTTTTTTTTTTTAAAAAAGGTATAAATTTTTATTTGACCGTTTAAAGCTATTATAATTTGTGTACATTTCTTGTGTGCATGATCAGCTCTAAAGTATTTTTTTTTTCCATATAAAAAAAAAAACCTTATTAAACGAAATTTTTTAGGAAAAGATTTATTTACATAAAAAGGTACAAGCTCACCACTAGCCTCACTAAATCTTTTAAAATTTATTAATCTTGGTCCATTCATATTTCTTTGAATGTCGGATGTTTGCTATCTCTTAATGATAAAACTGGTTTTTTTATTTTCCAATTTATTTTCAAGGTTTTATCATTATAAATGATACCTCTTTCTAATTTAGCATGTCTATATTCAGATAAATGATACAATAGTATGTTGTTACTGTCATAAAAACCAATGCCATGTGCAAATGTTGGTGGCACATACAGCATTAATCCTGGTTTAAGTAAAAACTTATAAACTTTCCCATAATTTTTTGATTTTTTATCTATATCAACGCAAACATCTAAAGCTGATCCAAGTAAAATACTTATTATTTTACTTTGGGGTTTCTTAACTTGATAATGCAAACCTCTTATAACATTTTTTTTTGAGTAAGAACAAGCCGTAAAAATATTATTAAATTTAATTTTTTTTTTTAACAGCAACTCTTTAAAAAAACCTCTTCTATCTTTGTACACATTTGTTTTAAATATAGTTGGTATTTTACTCATTTGTTATTAATTTTTTATAAAAAATTTTAGATTTATGATATATCCATCCCTTAAAAAAACAACGAAAATATTTTATGAGAATTGGAATAGATCTGATTGACTTAGTTCCAAAAAATAATCAAGGTATCAATGTTTACTCTGAAAATCTGGTTAATGGCTTTATAAAATTTAATAAAAAAATAAAACTTCAAGTTTATGTCAGCAAAAAATATTCTGAGTTCGCAAAAAAAAATTTTAGAGGAAAAAATATTGAAATAATTGTATATAATCAGCAATATTCCTATTTAAAAATTCTTATTTTAAAATTTATAGTCTTTATAAGTATCTTACTTTTTATTAAACAAAATAAACTTTATAAATTGTTCAAAAATTATTTTTTTAGAGATTTTAAAAATATAATTGAAAAGAAATCAGACATACTAATTTGCCCAAATGTTATACTAAATTATTACGGTTTAAATTTAAGAACAATTTTGTGTATTCATGATATTCAACATGAATATTTACCTAAAAATTTCAATAGTTTTCAATTAATGGAACGAAAAATAACTAGAAAATTGAGTGTCGACCATTGTAACAAATTAATAGCTAGTTCTAAATTCCTTAAAGATCAGTGCAGTTATTATTTAAATAAAAATAAAAATGATATTGATGTTATTGAGGAGGGTGTAGATTTTGATTTATTCAAAAACAAAAAATATAAAAATAATTTAATTAGAAATTTTAATTTACCAGATAAATATCTTTTTTACCCTGCCGCTTTTTGGAGACATAAAAATCATATTTTTTTACTTAAAGCAATTAATAATTTAAAAAGTCGAAAAATTAATCTTGTTTTATGTGGTCTCAAAAAAAATTTTTTTAAACAGGTGCAAGAATATATAATTAAAAATAAAATGAGAAATGTTCATTATATTGGGGATTTATCAAAACAGGAATTGATAAAGGCATATAAATTTTCCCATGCAGTTATAATCCCCTCACTTGAGGAGTCATCTTGCCTATTAGTTAAAGAAGCAGTAGGTTTTAAAAAACCACTACTATGTTCAAACACTAAAACATTTTTAGAGAAGAGTAAAAATTTTAAAATATTTTTTTTTAATAAAAATAATCTTAAAGATTTAGAAGATAAAATCAAAAAAATTTATAATAAAAAAACTATTTCAAAAAAATTTATAAATTCTAATTTTAAAAAACTTGAATCTTTTAAATGGCTTAACGTATCAAAAAAATATTTTAATTTGTGTAAAAAAGTTTATTAAATATCTATCAAGTTATTTTATAAATACTATATCAAGTTGATGCGTTTGCCCTGTAAATTTATTACCAACAACTCTATCAACTGACCATATTGAAAATCCATTCTTGCTTGTATAATCTAGTATTTCCTCAAATAAAGGTTGTTCTTCGTATAATCTAGTTAAAGAAACTTCTAACAATAAACAATTAATATAAGGCATTATTTTTTTTGCACCCTTTATAACTTCCAGTTCATATCCTTGAGTATCTATCTTAAGCAAAATTTTTTTTTTTAAACCCTTGAATTCTTCAAAATAGTTATCTAATTGTTTCATTTTTACTATTTCAGAACTAACATTTTTACTATCAGGGAAAAGAGATGTATGAATTTTTGAGATGTTATAGATACTGCTTGATTGTCTTCTTCCAGATATATTTATAACTACATCTTTATCCATTGATCCAAGAGCACACCTTTCTTGAATTTTCCAGTTACCATCCTTCCTCTTTTTTGACTTTATTAAAAGTATATTGTGTTCTTTTTGAAGGGGTTCAAAACTATAAATTGATCCTTTAAAGCCGTTTTTAAAAACTTGTTCAGCAAATTGTCCAGAACTTGCACCCACATCTATTATGGAATTAATATTCTGTGATTTTAAAGTTGCAATTAAATTTTTATCATTTTCATAAAGCCATTTAGACCTTTTTATCTTGTAACCTAAAATTGATAAGAAATTATTTAATATATTTCGCATTACTAAAGTTTTATTAACAAAAATCTTACATAAGCACTAATTATTTTTAACTCATATTTAAGGCTTTTAAGAATTTTATAGGTTTTTTTATTATTTTTAATATAAATAATAAATACACAAAGATCACATTTTGATTATTTTTAATTCTTATTTGATTAAGATCTTTGAGATGATCAATATAGTTTACTTTAGAAGAGAAACCCCCGCTTTCAAATTTTCCAAAAATCTCATCTTTTTTTGTTGATTTTCCTTTTAGTTTAAAATTTTTAATCATTTTATAAAAAAAATCTAAATCCGCACTTAAGAAACTTTCATCATAAAATCCAACCTCTAAATGTCTTTTTCTTTTTATAAAAAAACCAATTGAGTGAGAAGTATAAAACCCAAAACTCCAAGAGACTTTCCATGGACTGTATCCATGCATAAGTTTATATTTTTCTACGGTACCAAAAAGAAAATCTAAATTATTTTTTAAAAAATAATTATTAACCAAATTAAGTGTACTTGGAAAATAAACATCCCCAGAATTTAAAAATCCAATAATATCACCTTTAGATAATTTTATACCCTTATTCATAGCGTCCCATATACCACCATCTTCCTCACTGATTATAACAGAAATATTATTTTTGTATTTTTCAATTTTACCCAAAGTTCCATCATTTGATTTACCATCTATAATTATATATTCTAAATTCTCATAGCCTTGATCAAGAACGCTTTTAATAGTTTTTTCAATTGTATTAGATGAATTTTTAACAACAGTTATTATGGTGATTTTATTTTTTTCCATTAATTGAGAATTAAATATATACCTGTATATATATTATTAAAAATGTTTTTTTAAATTTATGTTTACTTACTTTATAGTTTTTCATGTTTTTTTATCTTTAATATCTTTATTTTTCTGCAGAAAATTTAATATTTTAGTTGATCAAAAAATAGAAAAACATAAAAAATTTTCATCATCAAAACGTAGTCATTTAATTGGTGGATCTTTATTATTTATATTTTTAATTTACTATTATTCTTCAATAGAAGAAAACTTGGAAATTTTGTATCTATTATTTTCAATTTATTTTTTAGGATTGATGTCTGATTTAAAAAAAATAAATAGCGTAAGTTTAAGATTTTTTATACAATTAATTCTCATTTTATCTTTTACCAAAATTTTAAATATTGAGATAATTTCAACAAAAATAGATTTTTTAGATAATTTATTGAAATATAATTTTTTTAATGTTTTTTTTGTTACCTTTTGCTTATTAGTCCTTGTAAATGGAAGTAATTTTATTGATGGAATTAATGGTTTTACAATATCATATTATTTAGTAATTTTTTTAATATTACTTTTGGGACTTAATAATTTTTTTGTTGATGAAAAATTATTGACAAATGTATCATTAATTTTATTTTTTTTATTATTAATAAATTTTACAGGATATATTTATTTAGGAGATTCTGGATCATATCTGTTGTCTTTGTTTGTTGGAATATTTTTGATTAATTTTGCGTCGAATAATCAATCAATTTCACCTTATTTTATAATAGTTTTACTTTGGTACCCATGTTTTGAACTTTTATTTTCTATGTTAAGAAGATCATTTAATGAAATTAAGTCATATAAACCCGATACTTTTCATTTACATCATTTGATATTTAAAAAATTAAGTTCATTATATGGTATTAACAATAAATTATTTGCACACGGAATGACCACAGTTAGTATAAATACTTATAATTTATTTAGTTTTATAATTTCAATCAATTTTATTTATAATTCTGATATTCTTATTGCAATTTTGGCTGTAAATATAATTTTATATATCTCTTTATATTCCTATTTGAAAAAAGAAAATTAGAACTTTCTTTTAAGGGAGTTTATACTCAATATTATTAAGTGATATAAAGACTTAAAAAAGTTAAAATTTAGGTAAATATAATAAACTTTAAAGCCGTCGGATAATTTTTGTAAAAAATTTGACGATAAAGATTTTTTTGATTGATTCCAAATAACCAATGACTCTGGTAAGCTGTATGCATTTATGTTTCTTCTAGTTATATTTAACCATGCTAAATAATCTTCTTTTGTTTTTATAGATGAGAATAAATCCTCTTTAATAATATTTCTGTCTAATAAGACAGTTGATAAACCTATTTCGCAATCTAAAAGAAGTTCATTATAACTAATTTCATTTCTACTATTTGCTTTTATCACTTTTTTTTTATTATCTATTTTATCATAATTACAAAATGTAAATTTATAATTATTTTTCAACATAAATTTTAATTGCTTTTCTAATTTTTCTGGTAACCATTCATCATCCGAGTCCAAAAATGCAATTATTTTTCCATTTGAGTTCTCGATACCAATATTTCTAGATCTGCCAGCACCAAGATTTTTTTTATTTATAACAACTTTAATTTTAGATTTATTTTCTGTAATTTTTTTGATGTATGATAAATCATCTAAATTTGTATCGTCATAAATTATAATTATTTCATAATTCTTATATGTTTGATTAAGGACCGAATCTAATGATCTTTTTATGTAATCTCTCTTTTTAAAATAAGGTATTATTACACTTACAAGTGTCATATTTAAATATTACTAATTAATAAATGAATATTAGTATATACGTAACAAATATTAAATAACAGATTATGTTTTATAATATTTCCAAATTTTTACTATCTTATTTTGATACAATTAATAAAAAAAAAGTTTGTACTTTTTTAAAAGACAATAAAATATATAGAATGACAACTTTTTTAGATGTTGGTTCGCATCATGGAGAGACAATAAAAACTTTTAAAAAAAATTTTATTATAGACAATATTCTTGCATTTGAACCAAGCAAGATAAATTTTAAAATTCTAGAAAAAAATTATAAAAATGAACAAAGTATTAAACTTTTTAATATAGCAATTGGAGAAAAAAGTGGAAAAATAAACTTACAGCAACATTATGATTCAGAATCCTCTACAATTGTACAAATAGATCAAAATACAAATTATTATAAAAAAAAAAACTTTTATTTAAATTTTTTAAATATTAAAAAAAATGAACTTGATCTTCAACAAGTTGAAATTAATAGACTAGATAACATTCTCAAAAATGAAAAAATTAAATTTGTAGATATGCTTAAAATAGACACTGAGGGTTATGATTTTCGTGTTATTAAAAGCATGGGAGATCTTTTAAAAAATGTAAAATTTATTTACTTTGAACATCATTTTCATAATATGCTTAAAAAAGGTTATAATTTTAAAGATGTAAATAGTTTTTTGAAAAATAATAATTTTAGAAAAGTTTTTAAAACTAAAATGTTCTCTAGAAAAACTTTTGAATACATATATAAAAATATTTCGATGAATAAATGAAGGATCTTACTTTAATAATACCAACAAAAGAAGAAGTTGAGTCACTGCCAATATTTTTGAAAGAAATAGAAAACATTGATTGTAAAAAAATAATTGTTTTGCAAAAAGAAGATGTAAGTACAAAAGAATCAATCAGCGGATTTAAGAATATAAAAATACATGAGCAGATTAATAATGGTTATGGGAATGCTTTAATCGAAGGTATAAATAATACAAACACTAATTATTGTTGTATTATTAATGCTGATGGTTCAATGGATCCAAAATATCTTAAACAAATGTTAGATGAATGTAAGGAAAAAGATATGGTCTTTGGCTCAAGATACCAAAAACCAGGTGGAGGAAGTGATGATGATGATCTTATTACATTAATTGGTAACTACTTTTTCACTTTTTTAGGAAACTTATTTTTTAGACTAAAAATTTCCGATATACTCTATACATATATTCTTGGAAAAACTTCATCGTTTCGAAAACTAAATTTATCAAATGCAGACTTTAGAATTTGCGTTGAGATACCAATTAAAGCCAAATTAAATAAAATGATATATAAATGTTTGCCATCTTATGAAAGAGAAAGAATAGGTGGGAAAAAAAAAGTTAATGCTTTAAAAGATGGATTGCTTATATTAATTGAAATTGTTAAGTACCTTTTTAAAATAAAAAAATAAAATATTTAAAATTTAAAATGAAAAAAAAAGCACTTATTTTTGGTATAACCGGTCAAGATGGATCTTATTTAGCTGAGCTTTTATTAAAAAAAAAATATATAGTGCATGGTGTTAAAAGAAGATCTTCATCAATAAATACTGGCAGGATAGATCATATTTATCAGGATCCACATATTAAAAAAAGAACTTTTTTATTACATTATGGAGATATTACTGACTCACTGTCTGTAACAAGACTTATTAAACAAATAAAGCCAAATGAGATTTATAATTTAGCTGCCCAATCCCATGTACAGGTTTCATTTGAGTCTCCAGAATATACCGCAAACGCAGATGCTATTGGCGCATTGAGAATTTTAGAAGCAATTAGATTTAATAATTTAGAAAAAAAAACTAAATTTTATCAAGCTGGAACATCAGAATTATATGGACTAAATGAGAAAATTCCTCAAAGAGAGTCCACTAACTTTCATCCTGCTAGCCCTTACGGTGTTGCTAAACTTTACGCTCACTGGATAACAATCAACTATAGAGAAGCATATAAGATATTTGCATCTAATGGAATTTTGTTTAATCATGAAAGCCCCAGAAGGGGGGAAACTTTTGTAACCCAAAAAATAGTACAGGCTCTTTGTAGAATAAAATTAAGAAAACAAAAAACTTTATATATCGGTAATCTTTATGCAAAAAGAGACTGGGGTCATGCTAAAGATTTTGTTAAAGCCATGTGGCTTATACTTCAACATAAAAAGCCAGATGATTTTGTTATTTCAACAGGTAGACAAACTACAGTAAAAAATTTTATAAACTTAGTGTCAAAAGAATTGAAAATCACTATTAAATGGAAAGGAAAAGGACTAAAGGAAAAAGCTATTGATGAGAATGGAAACATAATTGTTTCTTGTGATAAATCTTATTATAGACCTTTAGAAGTTAATAACTTGTTAGGAGACTCCAAAAAGGCCAGAAAAATTTTAGGTTGGAAACCTGAATTTGGCCTTAAAAAGCTTATATCAGACATGATAAAATCGGAAATGCAGAGAATTTCGTCCTAATAATATATGAAAATTTTTTTAGCAGGTCACAAAGGGTTAGTCGGTTCAGCTATATTTAGAAAGTTAATTCAAAACAAATATAATAAAATTATTACAACTGATCGAAAAAAACTTGATTTGCTAGATCAGAAAAAAGTATTTAATTTTTTAAAAAAAAAAAAACCAGATTTAGTAATTATTGCAGCAGCTAAAGTAGGTGGAATATATTACAACAGTAATTTTGGAGCAGATTTTATTTATGAAAATCTCCAAATACAAAATAATTTGATACATGGAAGCTTTAAAAATAATATAAAAAGATTAATTTTTCTTGGTTCAAGTTGTATTTATCCAAAAAATTCAAAGCAACCCATTAAAGAAGACTACTTGCTAACTGGAAAACTAGAGGAAACAAACTCTCCATATGCTACTGCAAAAATTGCAGGTATCAAGATGTGTGAAGCTTACAACAAACAATATAAAACAAATTATATTTGTTTAATGCCGACAAATACTTATGGACCAAATGATAATTATCATGAGCTAAATTCTCACTTCTTTCCAGCCTTAATAAGAAAGTGTCATGAATGTAAAATAAAAAAAAAAAAATTCATAGAAGTTTGGGGATCTGGAAAACCTTTGAGAGAACTAATATTTGTTGATGATATTGCAGACGCATGTATTCATTTTATGAATAAGAAAACTGAAAAATTTCTAATAAATATTGGCACAGGTAAAGATAAAAGTATTAAAGATTATATAAATTTTATAAAAAAAAAAATGAAACTTAATGTAAAAATAAAATTTAATAAATCAAAACCTGATGGCGTTAGAAGAAAAGTGCTTGATGTCTCATTGGCAAAGAAATATGGATGGAAAGCCAAAATTCCTTTAGAAAAAGGATTTGATATTACATACAGAGATTATTTAAAAAATAAAAAAAAATATAAATGAAAAACTTAATTGTTGTCACCGGTGGAGCAGGTTTTGTTGGTTCAAATTTAATAAGATTACTATTACAAAAATCTAACTATAAAATTTTATCAATTGACAATTATAGTTCTGGCTCAAAAAAAAATCATGTAATTAATAATAGAGTTAAATATATAAATTCAGATACAACAAAAATTTTTGAAGTTATTAAAAATCCAAAAAAAGTAAAAGTGATCTTTCATTTTGGTGAATTCGCTAGAATTTATCAAAGTTTTATTCAAATGGATAAATGTATTAATTCTAATTCAATAGGAAGTAATGCTGTTTTCAACTTCTGTTTAACAAATAAGATTAAGTTAATATATAGCGCAACTTCTGCATCCTTAGGAAATAAAGGGAAAGATAAAAATTTATCCCCATATGCTTTTACTAAAGCAAAAAATTTAGAATTATTAGAGAATTTAAAAAAATGGTTTAAGTTTAATTATGAAGTAGTTTATTTTTATAATGTGTATGGGCCTATGCAGATTTCAAAAGGTGATATGGCTACCGTTATTGGAATTTTTGAGGAATGTTATAAAAAAAATAAGCCTTTAACTGTAGTAAAACCTGGGACTCAGACTAGAAGATTTACACATATCAAAGATACCGTTGAAGTTTGTTATAAAGCATGGAAAGTAGACTTATGTAGGCATTATAGCATTTCTCATAAAAAAAGTTATTCAATAATTCAAGTTGCTAAACTTTTTGGAAAAAAGGTAAAATTTTTACCTAAAAGAGAAGGTGAAAGATTTGCGTCCGCTCTAACAAATATGAACCTATCTAATAGAGTTTATAAGGTTTTTGGCAAGATTGAATTAAAAGACTATATTCAACAATTTAAAGACAATAGTTAATAATTTACAATTGCTTTTTTATTTTTTTTTAATATAAGTTCATTGCCTGGTGATTATTGCGAAGGTGTCATACCCGATCCCATTCCGAACTCGGAAGTCAAGCCCTTCTGCGCCGATGGTACTTTGTCTTAAGGCATGGGAGAGTAGGACATTGCCAGGCTTTTTTTATTTATGAAAGTAAAAAGTTCTTTAAAATCTTTAAAAAAAAGAGATCTCAACTCAAAGTTAGTTAGACGAAGAGGGAGAGTTTATATAATAAATAAAAAAAACCCCAAGTTTAAAGCGAGACAAAAATAATCTTAATTAGTCATGATAATTGGATCAGTTTCAGAAAATAAAAGTTTAGAAAAAAGAATTTCAATAACGCCTGAAATTTCAAAGAAATATATTGCAAATGGATTTAAGGTAAAAGTAGAGAAAGGTATTGCGGATCATCTTGGAATTAAAGATGAAGAATTTGTGAAAGAGGGTTGTGATTTAGATACAAAAGAAAATATTCTGAAAGAAGCAAATATTCTATTACAAATGAATTTTCCATCTGAGGAAGATCTAAATAAGATTAAAGAAAAAAATATTCTTATAGGAAATTTTAATCTTAATAATAATCAGGAAAAAATAAATAAATATAAAAATAAAGTTTCAATTTTTTCACTTGAGATGTTACCTAGAATAACCAGAGCTCAATCAATGGATATTCTATCCTCTCAAGCAAACCTTGCAGGTTATAAGGCAGTAGTTGATTCATTCTCATTATTTAAAAGAGCCATTCCAATGATGATGACTGCCGCAGGAACAATACCTGCAGCAAAAGTTCTTGTTGTTGGCGCAGGTGTTGCCGGATTGCAAGCCATCGCTACAGCTAAAAGAATGGGAGCAATTGTTTTTGCAACTGATGTAAGACTGGCATCAAAAGAACAAGTAGAAAGTTTAGGTGGAAAATTCTTAGTTGTTGAGGGTTCTGAAAATTTAGAAACCGAGGGAGGATATGCAAAAGAGGCGTCAGATGATTTTAAGAAAAAACAGGAGAATTTAATTTTAGAAACTTTAAAAAAAATAGATGTAGTAATATGTACTGCATTAATACCTGGAAAAAAAGCACCCAAAATTATAAATGAAAATATGATAAACAATATGCAACCAGGCTCTGTAATTTATGATTTAGCTGCTTCTCAAGGAGGTAACGCAGCATTTACAAAAGCTGATGAGATAGTGGAGAAAAATGGTGTAATGATTGTGGGTGATAGTGTTATACTTAATAAACTTCCTGTATCAGCGTCAAATTTGTATGCAAAAAATCTATTTAATTTTGTTTTAAATCTTTATGATAAAAAAAATAATAAAATAAACATTAATATGGAAGATGAAATAATTTTAAAAACACTGGTTAAGTAGTATGGAAATAGATCCTTTTATTTTTAGATTAAGTATATTTATCTTGGCAATTTTTGTGGGATACTATGTTGTTTGGAGTGTAACACCTTCGCTTCATACCCCTCTAATGTCAGTTACAAATGCAATATCATCAGTAATTATTGTTGGTGCAATAGTTGCAGCTTTAGCTGGTGAAAATAGTAATATTTTCGATACTGCTAATATATTTGGATTTTTAGCTATAATTTTAGCAGCAATTAATATTTTTGGTGGATTTTTAGTAACGCACAGAATGTTAGCAATGTATAAAAAAAAAAAGAAAGATAAGTAAAAATGTCTGCAAATCTTTTAGCTGTATTTTATTTAATATCAGGGGTGCTTTTTATATTAGCGTTGAGAGGTCTTTCGTCCCCAGAAACTTCACGAAGAGGAAATCTATTTGGAATTATAGGAATGATTATAGCTATTGGCGTTACTATTATTTCTATAGGTAATTTCTCAACTGGATTTATATTTTTATTAATTTTTCTATTATTAGGTGGATCAATAGGAGCATTTATAGCTTTTAAAATACCGATGACGGCTATGCCTGAACTTGTAGCTGGATTTCACAGTCTAGTGGGTCTCGCAGCAGTATTTGTCGCCATTTCTGCTTTTTTAAACCCGGAGGTATTTAATTTAGGATCTCCAGGAAATATCAAAATTGCAAGTTTAATTGAGATGTCATTAGGAGCAGCAATAGGTGCAATAACTTTTACGGGATCTGTAATTGCATTTTTCAAACTAAGAGGTTTGATGTCAGGATCACCTATTACATTTATTGGACAACATTTTATAAATCTTGCATTAGGAGTATCACTAATTGGTTTGATAATTTATCTTTGTAACACGCAACAAGAATATTTATTTTGGAGCTTAATTGCCATTTCGTTTCTTGTTGGTATTCTTTTAATTATTCCTATCGGTGGTGCAGATATGCCAGTTGTTATATCGATGTTAAATTCTTATTCTGGTTGGGCCGCGGCAGGTATCGGTTTTACATTAGAAAATAGCGCATTAATAATTACAGGTGCTCTTGTAGGTTCTTCAGGTGCAATATTATCCTACATAATGTGCAAAGGCATGAATAGATCTTTCTTTAATGTAATTTTAGGTGGATGGGGCGCAACAGAAGAAAGTTCAAAAACTGTATCAACAGAGCAAAAACCTGTTAAAAATGGCAATGCCGATGATGCAGCATTTCTTATGAAAAACGCATCTTCTGTGATTATTGTACCAGGATATGGTATGGCAGTAGCCCAAGCTCAACATGCATTAAGAGAAATGGTCGACTCACTCAAAAAAAATGGAGTAAAAGTTTCTTACGCAATTCATCCAGTTGCGGGAAGAATGCCTGGACATATGAACGTTTTACTTGCAGAGGCAAATGTTCCATATGATGAAGTTTTTGAATTAGAAGATATAAATAATGATTTTGCAAATTGTGATGTTGCTTATGTAATTGGCGCAAATGATGTAACAAACCCAGTTGCAAAAACAGATCCCCAAAGCCCTATATATGGAATGCCTATTTTAGATGTAGAAAAATCTAAATCAGTGTTATTTGTGAAAAGAAGTCTTTCCCCAGGTTATGCAGGAATAGATAATGATTTATTTTATAGAGAAAATACTTTAATGTTATTTGCGGACGCAAAAAAAATGACCGAGGAAATAACTAAAAGCCTGTAAGGAAAAGATTTGAGCACAAAAATTTTTTGTGACATTGCTGATATTAAAACGATAAAGAAATTTACTAAAAAAAGAATAGTAAAAGGTTTTACAACGAACCCATCATTAATTAGAAAAGCAGGAGCTAAGGATTATTTAAATTATTGTAGTAAAATATTACAAGTCTGTAAGAACAAACCAGTTTCTCTGGAAGTATTTGCTGATAATTATAGTGAAATGAAGAAACAAGCATTAATAATAAACAGTTTAGGAAAAAATATTTATGTTAAAATTCCAGTATGTAATTCAAAAGGAAATTTTTCAGGTAAAATAATCAATTTTTTAAGCAACAATAAAGTAAAACTTAATATAACCGCTGTATATACCGCAGATCAAACAAAAAGAATTTTGAAAGTCATTAATAAAACATCGGATGTTATAATTTCAATTTTTGTTGGTAGAGCATCTGATGCTGGGAAAGATCCTATGCCTGAACTTTTAGAAAGTATCAAATTGGCGAAAAAATTTAAAAAAGTAAAAATTCTTTGGGCCAGTGTAAGGGAGCCTTATAATTATTTTCAAGCTAAAAAATCAGGTTGTCATATAATTACCGTGCCACCTAATATTATTGAAAAAATTGAAAATTATGGAAAATCATATAATCAATTAACTCTAGAAACAGTAAAAACATTTATAAATGACAGTCGAAAGTCAAAATTTAAAATTTAATGAAAGTTTTTAATCACCCATTAACTTTTAGTTTTATCAAGCATACTTATTTTTCTTTTAGTAAAAAAATCTCTTTAATAAGATTAACACATAACTTTTTTCTAAAAAAAATAAAATTAACTGGAAAAATCATTGACCTTGGGTCAGGAGATGGATCAAATTTAACTTACTATGACTTTATGGAAAATACTAACACAAAAACTGAAAAAGTAGATTATTTTAAAAATGCAGAAACAAAAATTGATTTAGAGCAAAAGTTTTCAATAAATGAAAACCAATATGATTCTGTAATTTTATTCAATACAATCGAACATATTGAAAACTATAAAAACTTAATTTCAGAAATTCACAAGATATTAAAAATAAAAGGGAAACTAGAACTATTTGTGCCTTTTCTTGTTTTATATCATCCTGATCCTAAAGACATTTTTAGACCTACTCACTTTTATTTAGAAAAAATTTTAAAAGATCAAGGATTTGAAGTAGATATAACTTTGATTGGTGTCGGTCCCTTTTTTGCAGCTTATCAAAATATATTCAGGTATTTTAAATTTCCGCTTTTTCAAACAGTATTTTTTATTTTATTTGATATTTTAAATAGAATAGTAAAGATTTTTTCAAAAGATTATTCAAATTATTACTGTGGCATACATGCTACATGTAGTAAGAAATAGAATTAATAATTTAATGATTAATTCAGCAATAGTTGTACTTAACTGGAATGATTGGAGAAATACAATCGATTGTTTGGAAAGCATTTATCAAAACGATGGTAATTTTGATGTTTTTTTGATCGATAACGGATCAAACTTTGAAAATATACAAAGAATATCTAATTGGCACAATGGGAAGTTATTGCCTAATAGAAAATTTATAAAACCCAAACCTGAATTTAGAGGCCATAATGAATTAATTTTTATGAACTTTAAAAATAATATTTTTAATAAAAAAAAAAATACGAGAAATTTATATTTGTTTAAAAATAAAAAAAACCTTGGATTAACTGCCGGATTGAATAAAGCATATAGTTTTTTGATAAGAAACAAATACGATCATATATTAAGAATCGATAATGATTTTATTGTTCCGAGTGATTACTTCAAAAAAATAACTAAAACAATTAAACCAAAGGATATAGTAAGTGCCTCACCAAAAATAATGCATGCATCTATAAAAAAAAATGTTTGGTTTAAAGGTTTTAAAATGAAATGGTCGTATTTAAAGTTTCAAAGAACAATGAATCTTAAGAAAAAAAGATATTTTGATAACCAAAATCTAAATAAAATAATTGATACAGATGCTATTAGTGGATGTTGTTCAATTTATAAATCTTATATTTTAAAAAAATCAGGTCTAGGTGATGAGGATTTCTTTTATGGACCAGAGGATATTGAATTATCCTATAGATTAAAAAAGTATGGAAGACTGACATGTAACCAAAAAATTAAAACTTTTCATAAAATTGGAAGAAGTTCATCTATAGCAAAAACGCATGATAGAATCTACCAATCTACCTTCGGTTTCTTAACTTTAATAAAAAAAATAGGCAACTTTAACGATAAATTATTTGGGTATTCTTATTTTATTCTTAGAGGTTTTTTTTATTTATTTATGGAGAATGATATAAGCAAAAAAAATGGATACAAAAAAGCTTTGATAAAATTCTTTTTAAAAAATTTAAATTAAATATGATTAATCGAAATACTATATTTCTTTCTTTCTTTCTTTATATTTCACTTTTATTAGGTTTTTATTTTGATGAAAATCTTAATATTGGGGGTAAACCAGATTGGTACTTCACAAACTTTCCTGTTATTAGAGATTTTTCAGAAAATTTTTTTAAAACCTTTCTAAATTATGATCTGTATGGCCATAGACACTCACCAGTATATTTAATTTTTTTAAGTTTTTTTTCAAAGATTGGAATTAACTTTGATCTAATAAGGTTTATACATTTAAATATTAGTCTTACTTTAATTTATTTATTTTTTAAGTGTTTGACTGTAAAATTCGATAATACCGATAAAAATATTTTATTCTTATTATCTATATCTATTTTTTTATCACCAACATTCAGATCCCTTGCAATATGGCCTGATACAAGAATTATTGGATTAATTTTTTTTACATTATCGATCTATGAGTTTTTAAAATTTTATGATAGTAAAAACATTAAATCTTTTTATAAAACAATTATTTTTTTAATTTTAGCATCTTACACAAGTCCTAACTTTTCAGTTTTTATAATTTTTTATTTCTTTCACTTCTTTAAAGAGGTTAAAATAAAACATATTTTATATGGATTATTTATATGTGCCTTGTCTAGCATACCAGCAGTTTATTATATATTTATTCTTGATATAAATTTTTTATTAGCAGGTACGCCAGGGGAAATTAAGAATGAGACAGTCAGTTTAAATTTCAATTTTTCAAATAAAATACTTATTGTAAGTTCAATAATTTTTTTTCATTTAATCCCTTTTTTAATTAATAAAAAATTTTTTTATGAATTAATTTTGTCAATTAAGAAATATTTTTTAATAATTTTGTTATTTTTTGTTTTAAATCTGTATTTTTTTGATTATTCAATGGCATTTACAGGAGGAGGTTTCTTTTTTCAATTATCAAATTTTGTATTAAATAATAATTTATTTTTTTATTTTTTTACATTTATATCATTTATTGTTATTGCTAATTTTTTTAAATACAGTTTCTATAATATTTTATTATACACGCTGCTTATTTTATCAAATATTCAAAATACTATTTATCATAAATATTACGATCCGTTAATTATGATTATATTTTTTTTGATGACAGTTCATTTTTTACCTCAAAAGTTTTTGTCAAATAAAACAAATTTGATTATTTTATATACTTTCTATTTTTCTTATATTTTATTACGAATATTAAAAAAAACATTTTATTTATATTAGATTTTTCATATATCTTATTATAAAAAAGACCTAATCAAATGCTAAATCAAAAATTAGAAAATTTTTCAAAAAAAATTAAAAGTAAATTTTTGCCAAATTATAATATTAAAAGACTAAATTGGTTCAACATAGGTGGTAATGCTAAATTTTATTTTAATGTTGAAAGTTTAGAGGAGTTAGCAAAATTCCTTAAAGAGTTTGGTAATAAAACTAACATTCTTGTTTTAGGGGCAGGGTCTAATATTTTAATAAATGACCATTTATTTGATGGAGTGGTTATTAAATTGGGTAAGAATTTTACCAACATTTCATTAATGCAAAATAATATTATAGTGGCTGGTGCTGCTGTATCTGATAAAAAATTATCTGATTTTGCGTTAAATAATTCTATTGGTGGTTTTGAATTCTTATCATGTATACCTGGCACCATTGGTGGTGGTATTAAAATAAATTCTGGATGTTTTGGAAAAGAATTTAAAGATATTTTATTATCTATACAAGTAATAGATAAAAATAGCGGGGTTATAAAAACAATACCAAGTTGCGATATTGATTTTGGTTATCGCAAGAGTAATATTGATAAAAATTATATTTATCTTAGCGCTTCATTCAAGGGAGAAAAAAAAAATAAATCCTTAATCGAAAAAGAGATAAATTTTTTAAAAAAAAAAAAAGAAATTGCGCAGCCTTCAAAAATTAAAACAGGTGGAAGTACATTTAAAAATCCATTAAATCAAACAACTATAAAAGTTTGGGAATTGATCAAAAAATCTGTCCCTTTAAATACATCTTTTGGAGAAGCAACTATTTCACAAAAACATTGTAATTTTTTAATTAATGAGGGGAATGCATCGTTTAAGGATATGTTAAAGCTAATTCGGTTTATTGAGAAAAGCGTAAAATCAAAAACTGGAATTAAACTTGAAACAGAAATTGAAATTATTGAGTAAATGAAAAAAAAAATTTTAATATTAGGAGGTGGTATATCCAAAGAAAGACAGATAAGTCTAGAAACAGCAAAACAAGTGAAAAAAATTTTAAAAAAAAAATATAAAGTTTTACAGTCAGATCTTGATGAAAATTTTGAGAAAAAACTAAAATTATTTAAACCTGAAATAGTTTTTAATGCATTACACGGTAGATTTGGCGAAGATGGTTATGCTCAAACTATTTTAGAGTATCATAAAATCAAATATACCCATTCTGGGGTTTTGTCATCAGCTTTAGCTATGGATAAAATAGCTTCAAAAAAAATATTTAATAAAAATAATCTTCTAACCCCAAAGTTTATAAAATTTAATAATAATTTAGAGGTTAATAGTAATTTAAAGAGTAAAATAAGAAAAAAATTGAAGTTCCCAGTAGTTGTTAAACCAATCAATGAGGGATCAAGCGTTGGTGTTTATATTTCATCTCAAAAAAACTTAAAAAAAAACTTAGTTAAATTAAAGAAATATAAAGAAGTAATAATAGAGGAATTTATTGATGGTAGAGAAATACAAGTTGCGATACTAGGAAAAAAAAGATTAGGAGCAATTGAACTAAAACCAAGAAGAAAATTTTATGATTATAAAGCGAAATATGACACTAAATCTAATACTGAACATATAATTCCTGTAAACTTAACAAAAAAGAATTTAGATAAAGTTTTGAATATAGCGTTGAGAGCTCACAAACTTTTAAAATGCAAAGGGGTTACCAGATCAGATTTTAAATTCTTTAGAAACAAATTTTATTTATTAGAGTTAAATACACAACCAGGAATGACCAAATTATCATTAGTGCCAGAGATTGCAGCATATAAAGGTATGAATTTTCCTCGATTATTAGATTGGATTTTAAAAGATGCTTCTACTAATAGATAAAAAAATAAAAATTTATTTTTATTTAATTTTATTTTTATTATTTTCGACTTTATACAATATGAATTTAGCATTATATTTTAATAGTAAATTTAAAGTTATTAATATTGAAAATCAGAATGATAATTTTAAAATTTACAAATTAAATTATCTTTTAAATAACAATATATTTAACATAGATAAAAAATTTTTATCTTATAAGTTCAAGAATAATCCTATCCTAAAATCTTACGAAATAAAAAAAATTTATCCTGATACTATAAGAATTCAATTAGTTAAATCAAACCCAATTGCAAAAATTATACAAAATCAAAATACTTTATATTTAGGTGATAATGGAAAAATTTTTGAATCCACACTGGAAAATTATCAAATTCCAGAAATTGTAGGTAATATAGATTTAGAATTTATAAATAAAATTATAAAAATTATAAACAATTCATCTTTTAAATTAAATAAAATAAAAGTTATAAAAATTTATCCATCAAATAGATTTGATTTAGTATTTAATAATAAAGATATCATAAAATTTCCGCATTATGTTGACCAAAAATTTATAGAAAATGCTTTTATATTTTATAAAAATAAGAATTATTATGGTAACACAATCGATTTAAGATTGAAAAATAAAGTTATTACTAAAAATGAATGAACTTCAAGTTTTTTTTAATATAAATATAAAACAAAAACAAATTGATTTTTTAATAAATACACTAAGTGAAACTAGTCCAATTTTCCACAAAAACTATATCTTAGATGAGTCAAGTGAAAATCAATTTCTAATTTCCAAAAAATTAGAAATAATTTTAAAAAAAACTATTTTAGAAATGGAAAAAAAATTTCATGTTGCAGTCGATAGAGTTAATTTAATGATTGAGGATGAAGAAATAAATGCCATAGATGTAACACTTAGAGAAAATTTTGAGAATAAAAATATAAACAAAACAACCATAGAATATTTATTACAAGATATTAAACAACAAATAGTTGAAAATCATCCAGAAAAAAAAATTATTCATATAATAATTAAAAAATGTTTAATGGACGGAGAAGAATATAACAATGTTCCTTTCGGAAATAAGTGTAAAAATTTTGTAATAGATATAAGTTTTATTTATTTAAAAAAATCTATTTTATCAGAATTAAAGATTTTAATGAAAAATCACCAAATTGAGATTAATAAGATAATTTGTACAAATTATGCAAAATCTTTGCTTAACTATGATATTAATGATTTGTCTAGGGCAGGTTTAGCAGCCCTTGACGATAGTAATTTGAATGAAGTGGGGATTTATTCCAAAAAAATAAGAAAATTGAGCTTTTTTGAAAAACTATTTCATATTTTTACATAATTGTATTTTATCGTAATATTTGTTGTTTTTATCACAACTTAATTAAAACTTATAACTCTTCTATGGCCACATTAAATCAAAAAACAATTAATAAGCCTATTAATTTTGAGGGTATAACATTGCATAAAGGGAAATATGCAAAGTTAAAAATTCTCCCGTCTTCACCCAATAGCGGCATTTCATTCAAGAGAGTAGATTTGACTAAAAACAATATTATTCTTGCAAATTTTTGCAATGTCAGTGATGCAACTTTATGTACTACTTTATCAAATGAAGAAGGGGTTAATATTTCTACTGTAGAACATTTAATGGCAGCTTTGTATGGAATGGGAGTAGATAATGCTTTAATTGAAATTGATCAAGATGAAATACCAATTATGGATGGTTCTTCAAAAAAATTTGTACAAGAGATAAAAAAAGTTGGTTTAAAAAATTCGGATACCCCAATTAAAATAATTAAAATTTTAAATAAAGTAGAAATTTTCGATAATAAAAAATATATATCTATTGAACCCACTTTAACAACCCTAGAAATAGATTTTGAAATAAAATTTAATAATGATCTGATAGGTAATCAAAGAAACTTAGTAAATGTTTATGAAAATGATCTTGCTGATATTTATAATTCTAGAACATTTTGTCTTTATGAAGATGTAGAAAAATTGAAGAGTATGAATTTAGCAAAAGGAGGCTCTTTAGAAAATGCTATAGTAGTAAAAGGTAATGATATTTTAAATAAAGAAAAACTTAGAAATGAAAAAGAGTTTGTTAATCATAAAATTTTAGATTGTATCGGTGATTTATTCCTGTCAGGTCATAAAATTTTAGGAAAAGTGGTTTGTTCTCAAGGGGGACATAAGTTAACTAATGAGTTACTTCGAAAAGTTTTTTTGGATAATAAGAATTTTTCAATATTCGAATTGAAAGAAAAAATAGTTCACAACTCATTTATAAACAAGAAAACTCTCAAATCTATAGCTTAAATTAATTTTAGTTTTGCAATTAATCTGCTAAATACTATTAATGCAAAATGTTTTAACTTTATTATTTTCACTCTTTTTAATTATTATTAGTTCATGTAGTTCTAAAAACGATAAAATATCAATTCTTGAGGATGAAAATTTAGAATTACAGATGATCGATGCTTACAAGGAAGCGTATGAGGAACTTGAAAGTGGCGATGTAATTTACGCCGCAAAAAAATTTAATGAAGCAGAATTGCTATATCCTCAATCAGAATGGGCTCCAAAATCAGTTTTATTAGCAGCATATTCTTATTATTCACAAAATTATTATGATGAAGCATTATCGGAATTAAATCGCTTTTTTAAAAAGTATCCTAAACATAAGAATTTAGATTATGCACATTTTTTATATGCTATGTGCTATTATGAAAATATTATTGATGAAAAAAAAGATTTAGAGCCTTTAATAATTTCCAAAAAAAAATTTAAATTTATTATTCAAAATTTCCCTGATACTGATTTTGCTCAGGATGCCAAATTTAAAATTAACTTAATAAATGATGTATTAGCTTCTAAAGAGATGTATCTAGGTAAGTATTATATTAAGAAGCAAAAATGGGCAGCAGCAATCAACAGATTTAAAAATATTTTAGAACTGTATGGAACAACGATTTATGTTGAGGAGGCCCTTCATCGTCTTGTAGAAACAAATTATAAAATAGGTTTGATAGAAGAAGCTGAAAAATATGCAAATTTACTTGGATATAATTATCAATCAAGCCAGTGGTATGAGCAGTCATATAAAATATTTAATAAAGAATACCAGACGTCGATACAAATTAAAAAAGACAAAAATTCTGTTTTTAATAAATTTAAAAAATTATTTAAATGATTAAAAAGGATAATTTTAAAATAAAAAAAACTTATTTAGAAAAAATTAAATTACTTAAAAAATACAATGAATCATATTATAACAAAAGTGATCCAATTGTTGAAGATGTCATTTATGATGATCTTAAAAACGAAATACTTGGCCTTGAAAAAAAATATTTATTTTTAAGTAGTGAGGAATCACCTTCTAAAAGTGTAGGCTTTAAACCATCAAAAAATTTTAAAAAAGTTAAGCATAAAATACCCATGCTGTCCTTAAATAATGCTTTCAATAAAGAAGATCTATTAAACTTTGAAAAAAAAATTTTAAATTTCTTAAGTTTAAATAACAACGATAGCATAGAATATAGTGCAGAACCAAAGATAGATGGAATTTCAGCCTCCTTGTTTTACAAAAATGGCAAATTTATCCAAGGTCTATCCAGGGGTGATGGAGTGGAGGGTGAAGATATCACTGAAAACTTAAGAACTATTAATGATATCCCAAAAACTCTTAAAGGCAAAAATATTCCGACAGAAATTGATATTAGGGGAGAAGTTTTTATAAAAAACACAGATTTTAAAAAGTTAAGTGAAAAGTTTGCAAATCCAAGAAATGCTGCATCTGGTTCTTTAAGGCAGAAAGATCCATTAAAAACAAAACAAATTCCATTAAACTTTATCGCGTATACTTTTGGCTTTTCAAAAAATTTGAATATTTCAAATCAGTTTGAATTTTTAAAAAATTTAAAAAACTGGGGTTTTAAAGTTAATAAATTTAATAGACTTATAATAGGTGTTGATAATTTAATACAAAATCATTTGAAACTTGAAGAAATCAGAAAAGAAATTAATTTTGATATTGATGGAATTGTTTATAAGATAAATGATTTCAATCTTCAAAAAAGATTAGGCTTTGTTGCTAATGCACCAAGATGGGCTATTGCCCATAAGTTTTCATCAAATAAATCAATTTCTGAAATATTAAAAATTGAAATTCAGATTGGCAGAACCGGCGCATTAACACCTGTTGCAAAAATTAAACCGATAAATATTGGGGGAGTTTTAGTCTCAAATGCCACTTTACATAATGAGGATGAGATTGAAAGAAAAGATATAAGAATTGGAGATATCGTAATAGTTGAACGAGCAGGTGATGTAATTCCAAGAGTAGTTTCGGTTGACTTTAAAAAAAGAGACAAAAATTCAAAAAAATTTTTTTTTCCAAAAAAATGCCCCTGTGGTTTTGAGACAATAAAAGAATTTAACCATATTACTAAAAAATTTGATGCAGTAAGGAGATGTCCAGATAGAGGTTTTGATTGTGATAGAATGGCTCAAGAAAAATTAAAACATTTCGTATCAAAAGAAGCATTAAATATTGAAGGTTTAGGAAAAAAAATAGTTGAAAATTTCTGGAACTTAAAGTTGATACGTT
Source organism: uncultured Pelagibacteraceae bacterium (assembly GCA_902574525.1). Lineage (GTDB taxonomy): Bacteria > Pseudomonadota > Alphaproteobacteria > Pelagibacterales > Pelagibacteraceae > Pelagibacter. The sequence continues at coordinate 21,512 of CACGNQ010000003.1, read as the reverse complement.
ACCCGCACGATATATTTAAACTTGATTATAATAAAATCTCAAAATTGGAAGGTTGGGGCAAATTATCTGCGGCGAACTTGAAGTATTCTATAGAGAAAAAAAAAAACATATCTCTAAGTAAGTTTATTTATTCAATTGGAATCAGACATGTTGGTCAAGAAAATGCAAAATTATTATCTAAAACCTTAAAAAAGGCAGATAATTTTTTTGATTTAGGAAATAAAAATAATTTTGATGAATTATTAAATATTGATGGAATTGGTCAGACTCAAATTAATTCTATAAAAGAGTTTTTTTCTGTGCAAAAAAATTTATTCGTATTAAAAAAATTAAAAGATAATTTAAATATAATTTCTGAAAAAGAAATTTCTAGAAATGGCGTTTTGAAGGAGAAAACATTTATGTTCACAGGAAAACTTGTTGGAATAAGTAGAGCGGAAGCTAAATCTCTAGTCGAAAAAAATTCTGGCAAAATTGTAAGTAATGTGAGTAAAAAATTAGATTTTTTAATTATTGGAGATAAACCAACAACTAGAAAAGTTAATGAGGCTAAGAATTTAAATATAAAGATTATTTCGCAATCAGAATTATTAAGAATGTTAAAGATTAAAGATTCTTAATCAACCATTTTTTCTCGTTTTTATTTAAATACTTGGAAATTTTTGAATATACTAATAGGTGATAGTTAAATAAATAATTTTTTTCTTTATAATTTAATAATTTATAATTAATTAGATCTTTATCTATCGGTGCTAAAGTTAGGTTTTCAAAAAATAACTTTTTATTTTTTTTTGTAATATAAATTAAATTTTCAATTCTAATTCCAAATTTACCTTCCTTATAATATCCGGGCTCATTACTCAAAATCATTCCTTCTTGAAGTTTTATTTGATTAAATTTAGAAATTGATTGCGGTCCCTCGTGAACATTTAAAAAATAACCAACACCATGCCCAGTGCCATGACCATAATCTAATTTATATTTTTTTAAAAATTTTCTTGCATGAAAATCTAATTTTTTTCCAGTATCATTTTTAACTATATTGCTTGTGACAACTGCAATATGTCCTTTTAAAACTAAGGTAAAAATATCTCTAATCTTTTTTGGTTGTTTGTCAAAACAAATTGTTCTTGTTACATCTGTAGTTCCATATTGATACTGACCACCAGAGTCACAAAGAAATATATCTTTTTTTTTTATTATTTTATTAGTTTTTTTTGAAGCCCTGTAATGAATAATAGCACCATTTGAACCTGTCCCTGCAATTGTATTAAAACTTGGATATAAATATTTTTTATTTTTTTTTCTAAAATTCTCTAATTTTTTTTCAGCTTCTATTTCAGTTATATGTTTATTTTTTAAATTTTTCATCCAAAAAATAAATTTAGTTAAAGCTACTCCATCTGCAATATGACTTTGAATCATATTTTTTATTTCGGTTGGATTTTTTTTTGCTTTAAAAATGTAACATGGGTCGATTCTATCCGTAATTAAAAATTTTGATTTAATGATATTTTCATTAAAAACTGATAAAGTATTACCATCCACAATAAATTTTTTTCCATCTAAACTGTCAATTAATTTTTTAAAGTTTTTTTCTTCTATAAATTGTTTTAAAATTAATTTTTTTATTTTTAGAAGGTTTTTAATTTTATACTTTTTGGTTATTAAATATAATTTTTTGTTTTTGCTTAAAATCAGACTACAATGAGGTAAAGGTGAGAATGGTGTATCCGATCCTCTAATATTTAATAACCACGCCACGTTCTCAGGTGAACTTATGTATATAAAATCTGCTTTTTTCTTTTTAAGATATTTTGATATTAAATTAACCTTTTTTTTATGACTTTCTCCTGTCACACTATTTGGCAATGAGTAAAAAGGTTTACCTAAAATTTCCTTAGTTTTAAAAATATGGTCTATTAGGTTTGATTTTATAGGTAATAATTTAATCTTTTTTCCGAACAAATAATTTAATTGATTATATGTAAATAGATTGGGATCAAATCCTAGTTTAAGGTTTTTAAATTCATTTTTAGGGAGTTTCTCGTGAATTTTCACAATTTTAAAATCTTTGCCGGATTCTAATTTTGCTTGAATTGTGTATCTACTATCAACAAAAAGGTAATTTTTTTTTTTTAAGAGTACTGCTAATCCAGCAGAACCACTAAAATTTGAAATTAATTGCAATCTATCATGTTTAACTTGCTCAGTAAAAAAACTATCGTTTTTTGGAACTATATATCCATCTAAATTGTAATTAGATATCGATTGATAAAGTTTTTTTAAATTGGTTTTTTTCATTTAATTCTTTTTTGATATCTGAGCCATCCAGGGCTTCTTGTGCCTTCCTCTATTTCAAAATCTTGATTAAAATCAAAATCTTCTTCACTATTTTCGTTCTCATCTGAGAAAATATTTTTTTCTATATATTTTTCTGGTAGCTCTTCTACAAATCTTGATGCCATGCTATCTATCCAGTCGCCTTGATAAAATCTATTCATTGAAAAAGAAATATATGCCTTCTTTTTTGCCCTAGTTATACCAACATAAGCAAGTCGTCTCTCTTCTTCTAAAGCTTTCTCTCCTTTTTCTTCTAAAGATTTTTGGTGAGGGAATAAACCCTCTTCCCATCCTGGTAAAAAAATTACATCAAATTCCAAACCTTTAGATGCATGCATAGTCATTAAATTAACTTTTTGACCATCCCAATCTTGATCAATTGATGTAGCCAAAGAAACATGCTCTAAAAAACTTTCTAAATTATCAAACTCTTTCATTGCACTTAAAAGTTCTTTGATATTTTCTAGTCTATTTTCATTTTCTAAATCTTTTTTATTTTTGAGCATTAAAGAATATCCTGACTCATCTAGTATTATTTGTAATAACTTTACATGATAAGTATTTTTTATTTTATAGTCATTTTTCCACTTATTTAAAAAATTTAAAAAATTACTTAATCCAATTTTAGCTTTTGGTTTTATTTTGTTTAATTCAATTAATTTTTTTGATGCAAATACTAGTGAAATAGAATTTTTTTTTGCATAATCATGCATTAATTTAATAGTACTTTCACCAATTGATCTTTTAGGGTTGTTTACAATTCTTTCAAAGGCTAAGTCATCTTTTTCTTGATAAACTAATCTTAGGTAAGCAATACAATCCTTAATCTCAGCTCTTTCATAAAACTTGGTACCACCAATAATTCTATAAGGTAGTCCAATTTTCAAAAACCTCTCTTCAAATTCTCTTGTTTGAAATATTGCGCGCACCAATATAGTAATATTATTTAACGAAAAATCTTTCCTTAGACTTTTTTCAATCTCGTCACTTAAACCAATAGCTTCTTCTTTTCCATTTCTATAACAATTAAGTTTTATTAAATCACCTTCATCTAAATTAGTCCTTAAGGTCTTACCAACTCTTTTTTTATTATTAGATATTAATTCAGACGCTACAGATAAAATATTCTGGGTAGATCTATAATTTTCTTCAAGTCTAATTATCTTTGTATTTTCATAAATTTGATCAAATTCTAGAAAATTTTTTATTTCAGCTCCCCTCCAGCTATAAATTGATTGATCATCGTCGCCTACACAGCAAATATTTTGATTTGATTTAGCAAGAATATTTAACCACTTACTTTGAATAAAATTCGTATCTTGATATTCATCCACAAGTATGTACTTGAAATTTTTTTTGTAAATTTCACAAATATCTTCATTTTTCTCTAAGATATTTACACAATGTAAAATAAGATCTCCAAAATCACAACAATTTAAGTCAATTAATTTTTGTTGGTAAATTTTATAAACAGGTAAAATTATTTTATCAAAAATATCTTTTTTTTTTAAAATAACAGCATTTGGAAACCATCCTTTATTTTTCCACTTGTCTATAATTGAAAGAATTAATTTTGGAGAAAGTTTTTTTGAGTCAATGTTTTCAGATTTACAAATATTTTTAATTAATCGTATTTGGTCATCAGTATCTAAGATAGTAAAATTTGAATTTAATCCAGCAGCCTTTGCATGTCTTCTTAAAATTTTTGCACATATAGAATGAAAAGTCCCAAGCCAGGATAGACCAGTTGCTTCTGACTTAAGTATTTTGCTTACTCTAAAATGCATTTCTTTTGCAGCTTTATTAGTAAAAGTGACAGACAAAATCTGATTTGGAAAAGCTTTTTTATTTTTAATTATATGAGCTATTCGAGACGTTAATACTTTTGTTTTTCCTGAACCTGCCCCAGCAACTACCAAAACAGGGCCCTCAGTATTAACTACTGCCTCTTTTTGTGCAGAATTTAAATCTTTTAAATAATCGAAGTTTATCATTTACAAATAATCATTATAAATCATTTTAAATTAATGAAAAAAATAAATTTAAATATAAAATTTAATCTAAAAATTGGAATATTCACAATAGCCAGTTTACTTTTTTTATACCTATTATATCTATCAATACCAAGTTTGCATGATAGTGGAAGAGTTCAAAAGGACCTTCATGATAAATTATCTGAAGAGTTTGGCCTAAATTTTAGTCTTTCAAGCAATATTGCATACAGAATACTTCCCCAACCTCATTTTCATGTTAAAGATTCTAAAATTTTTGCAAATAGAGAAAAAGCAACAGAAGAAATTGGAGAAATAAAGGATATAAAAATTTTTATAAGTCAAAAAAACTTATTTAAAAGTGAAAATATTAAGATTAAACAAATAGTTCTTTCGAAAGGGAATTTTTTTTTTAATAGACAAAATTTAAATTTTATTTCCAATTTATTTGAAAATGAATTTTCTAAAAGAAAAATTTATATAAAAAAAAGCAAGCTATTCTTTAATGATAATAACAACACTATAAATTTTATATATTCAATTGACAATTTAAATTTTTTTAAAAATGAAAAAAATAATTTTCAGCTGTTTAAGACAAAAGGTAATATATTTAATGTGCCGATTACATTTGATTGGGAAAAAAATTTAAGTAATAAAAATATAATTTCGAATTTTAAAGCTGATAAATTAGATATTAGTTTTATTAATAAAAGTATTTTTTCAAACGGAAATTATAAATATGAAAACACACTAAATATTTTATCAAATAACTTAAAAACAAATTACAATATTTCAAAAAATCAAATTAAAATTAATTCAAAAAAATCGCTTATCATTAATACACCCATAAGCTATTTTGGAAACATTGATCTTTTACCATTTAGTTTTAAAATATTTGTAGATGCTGAGGAAATTGATTTAGAATATATATTTAAAAATTTATTTTTTATTAATGAGTTAGTATCTTCAAATATTCTTCAAAATGATAATATTAATGGATTAGTTAAAATTAAAACAAGTAAATTATATAGGAATAGGATATTTAGTGTCGCAAATATAAATCTTAATTTTGAAGAAGGTAATTTAAATTTTGATAATTCGTATTTAGAAAATAATAAATTTGCAAAAATAACAATAAATAATACCCAATTCGAATCTTTTGAAGGAAGCTCAAATTTAACTGGCGAAATAAAATTAAATGTTTTTGATCACAATCATTTATATAAAATTCTCCCAATTTCAAAAAAGAAAAGATTTAAGAGAAAATTTGATAAAATAAATTTTTATTTTACATTAAATTTGAATAATTCAAAATATTCTATAGACAGAATTAATTTTTTAGACAAGAAAAATCAAATTATACAATCAAAGAACGTAGATGATTTTGTGGAGGATAATTACGAAACTAGATTTATTTACTCGAACAGTGTTCTTTTAAAAAATTTTATTAAAAAAGTTCTTAATATTTATTTAGATGAAGGGTAAATCATTTTTTTAGGATCAACTAATTTATCATACTCTTTTTCACTTATTAATTTTGTTTTTAATGTTTCATATTTTAGTGATGTATTATTTTTAAGAGCTTTTTTTGCAATTTTAGCTGCATTGTCATACCCAATTTTTGGTGTTAATGCTGTTACTAACATTAGTGATTTATCAAGTAATTCACTAATTCTTTTCTTATTAGCTTTTATTCCAGTGACACAGTAATTAGCAAAATTTTTTGAACTATCAGATAACAAAGTTAGAGATTGCACGATGTTGTGAGCAATCAAAGGTTTAAATACATTTAGTTCGAAGTGACCATGTGAACCTGCAATTGTAATTCCATTATGATTGCCTATAACTTTTGTACAAACCATTGTAATAGCTTCACATTGTGTGGGATTAACTTTACCAGGCATTATTGATGATCCAGCTTCATTTTCAGGCAATATTAATTCTGAATACCCAGCTCTTGGACCAGATCCAAGAAATCGGATATCATTAGCAATTTTCATTAAGCAAACAGCAGTAGTATTTAAAGTTCCAGAAAAATTTACGATTGGGTCATGTGAAGCTAATGCAGCAAATTTGTTTTTTGCACACTTAAATGGTAACCTAGTTATTTTTGAAATTTCTTTAATAATTTTTTTATCAAAATTTTTTGTAGTGTTAATGCCTGTTCCTACAGCCGTTCCACCTTGAGCTAAATAATAAATTTCTTTAAGACTTAATTTTATTCTTTTTATGCAGTCTTCTAATTGAGACTGATATCCTGAAAATTCTTGACCTAATGAGATTGGGGTAGCATCTTGAAGATGGGTTCTTCCAATTTTTATTATTTTATTAAATTCATATACTTTATTTGTTAGTTTTTTATTTAATAATTGTAAACTTGGCAAAAGTTCACTTACTGTTTTAGTTGCAACCGCTATATGAATAGCAGTGGGAAACACATCATTAGTTGATTGTGATTTATTAACATGATCATTTGGATGCACAGGCTTTTTTGTGCCCTTTTTGCCTTTAAGCATTTCAATGGCTCTATTAGCAATTACCTCATTAATGTTCATATTAGTTTGGGTACCAGAACCCGTTTGCCAAACTTTAAGAGGAAAATGATCTTTTAATTTTCCGGAAATCACTTCATCAGATGCTTTGATAACAGCGTTTGCAATTTTTTTTTCAATTTTTTTATCTTTTAGATGCACAATCGCGGCAGATTTCTTTATTATTGCAATAGATTTAATAATTATAGGATTAACTAAAATATCACCGATATTGAAGTATTTTTTAGATCTTTCAGTTGACGCACCCCAATATTTATCCACAGGGACTTTTACTGACCCGATACTATCGTATTCTTTTCTAGTTTTCATAAACTTTAGTTTGAGTGAACTGATATATTTCTTATACATTAAGTTTAAAGAGAATCAAATAGGAGTGATATGACAAATTTTGAAAAAGTTGGTTTGTTTATGAAAACATTTAAGCAGGAAGTAAAAACATCAGCTAGTTTAAGTTCAAGTAAAATTATTGATTTAAGAGTTAGTTTGATAGAGGAGGAATTGAGTGAGTTAAAAGACGCATTAAAACACAAGAATTTAGCAGAAGTAGCAGACGCCCTTACTGACATTTTATATGTTACTTACGGAGCTGGTCATGCATTTGGATTAAATTTAGATGCTTGTTTTAATGAGGTACAGAAGTCTAATATGAGTAAATTAGACAAAGACGGCAAACCAATCTTTAACGAAAAAGGTAAAGTGATGAAGGGTCCAAATTATTTTGTTCCTAACTTTTCTAAACTTATCAAAGGTTAATTATTTTTTTTTTATAAACGCTATATTTGATGATAAAGGCTTTTTTAGATTTCCCTCATAAGTGTAAATTTCCTCTATATTTTCAAATAGATAACTCTGGTCTTCTTTGCTCAGAATTTTAGATTCGAAATATTCTTTATTTTTTATTTTAGTAAACATTTCTTCTATAAAAATTTCTTTACCATTACTGTCGTTTAAGTGAATCTGATCTTTAGGTGCATTAAAATCTTCTATTATATAATAACAGTCACTCTCAACCTTTTTTATGAAAAATTTAAGGTTTTTAATGATATGCGTTAAAATATGGGATCCATCATCAATAATAATTTTAAACTTTTTATTATCTATAAATTTTTTTAAATCTTTAAATTCTTTATCAACTGTCAAATCACAGTTTATGAATTTCATTCTTTTAGATTTATAACTAAACTTAAAATTTCTATCCACACCATAAATATAAGCTTTAGGAAAGTAAATTGTAAATGCAGCTGATGATGCTCCGCGCCATGTACCAATCTCTAGTAGATCAAAGTTTTGATTTCTAAAATTTAATAAATGCTTTTCATAAAATTTAGCAAAACCATGTCCAATAACAAGATCCGAATTTTTATCGTATTGGTTTTTTACATTTGTGCCTTTATCTGTCCCAAAATAATTAAATATTTCATCTAAGGTGAGAAAATTTTTAGTAATTTTATCAACGTCAATTTTTGGTTTTAAATTTAATGCTATTTTTTTGTAAAAACGGGTAATTTTTTTCATAGTTAAAGATAGATTTCTTTATACTAAAAATTTCTATATTAGGCTATTTTTTTTAACTCTGCCAAAACTTCTTTAGCATGATCTTTAACTCTTACATTTGACCAGACTTTAATCAATTTGCCTTTGGAACTGATTAAAAAGGTAGACCTGATTATACCCATATAACTTTTTCCTAAAAATTTTTTTTTACCCCATGCACCATATTTTTTAATAACTACTAATTTTTCATCTGATAACAAATTGAATTTAAGTTTATATTTTTTTTTAAATTTTAAGTGACTGCTAATAGAGTCTTTAGAAATACCTAAAACAACTGTTTTTCTTTTTTTAAAAAGACTATTTAAATTGCTAAAATCTTTGGACTCTAGCGTACATCCAGGAGTATCATCTTTTGGATAAATGTAGAGAATTATATTTTTTTTTACTTTGCTGATTTCTAAAACGTCACCGCTTGTACTAGGTAACTTAAAGTTTGGAACTTTTTTATTTAGTTTTAGTTTCATAGTAAATTTTAATAATATCTAAACTAACTATTAAAGAATTAGAATGCCACAGTGTATAAATTTTATGTAAAATATTAAGGGGCGTTCTGTTGCCAGGTGCCCCAAAACCCCGTTACTTAATTAATAAATTAATTAAGCAGCAAGAGCAAATTTATCATTTGCAATTATAAAATAGCCCGTCACGGTGGAACAATCCCGAACGAAAGAAAAGCCTTTACACATCCGTCGATCCTAGTTCACCCCCCTAAGTTGAATATGGTGGAGGTGGTGGGTACTGCCCCCACGTCCGCAATGTTTATTACGAAATTCGTTTATCGTCATAGTTGGAAAACCAACATTTTGAATATATTATTAATTGTAAAAAATTCATTAGTTTTTTTACACACATTACTAAAGTAAATACTTAAATAAATAATGCTGAAGGATAAAAAGTTTAATTTTTTATTTATAATTTTTGTACTTATCGTTTTACAGTTAATTTTTTCAAATAACCTGCACCACAGTTTAGTTTATCTAATGAACATCAGTCAAAATGAATTATTTGCTGACTGGAATGTAATCATATCTGCAATAAAATGTAAGATTTCAGGTTTCGACGTTTTTTTGGAAAATCCATGTGACAAATATAGACGTACTCATGTTTATGGTAGTATTTTTTTAAAAATACCTTTTTTTGAGAAATATTCTAATTTTTATTTAATCTATTTTCCTTACACAATTATATCAGTTTTTATATCTATAATTATTCTGCACTTTAACTTGAAAAATGCCATTGAGTTAATTTTGTGCACCCTTTTTATTTTTAGTCCACCTTCACTACTTGCAGTCGAAAGATTTAATAACGATTTATTAGTCTTTCTACTTTTAATTACTGCTTGCTACTCAAGATCAAATTTTACAAATTTTCTACTTATATCTTTTGCTACCATGGCAAAGTTTTATCCAATAGTTTCATCAGTTATTTTAATTTTAAGAGGAAAAAATTTTAATAGATTTTTTTATTTTTCTCTATTTTGGGTTTCGATAATAATATTTTTTTATTATGAATTGAATATTATTAAAAAAATTTTCTTAATGAAAGACCAATTTATTGCAAGCTGGGGAATGTCATTTTCAATTAATAATATTTTTGTATTATCATCACCACTTCAAATAAGTATATCTAGAATTAATCTTATAATTTTTACACTTATAGTTGCATTTTTTTTAATATTTATCTTTTTTTCAAAGACAAAAAAAATCAAAATTTTTCAAAGTTATGATTTTAATAATTACCAAAACCGCCTTTTTTTTGTAGGGCTTATAATCTGTGTATTAAATTATTTTGTTTTTACAAATTATTTTTATAGAGAAATTTTTTTATTTTTTGTATATCCATTTTTAATTATCAACAAAAATAATAACCTCCTTATAAGAAATATTCTTTATTTTATAATTGGAAGACATATATTTTTCTTTATTTCGAACTATCTTTACTTGACTGTTTCAGTAAAAAGTTATCCTGTGTTCTCTAAAATAAACTATTTAGTATCTATTAAACCCCTTTTAGATTTATTTTTAATATGCGCGTTGTCTGGAATTCTTTTGAGAATCTGTGCTAATTTGCTTGAAAAAATAATAAAAGAAAAAAAATATGAAGTTAATTAATAAAAAAAATAATAACAATTTAGTATTTTTAATTATTTTTTTTTATTATTTTTTGGTAAGTGCCTTTCAAGCTTCTAATAATCATTGGAGTGCTAGATTAGATATGGATATTACCATGATCTACCAATCTTTATTAATTTATTCTGGATACGAACAAAGTTATATAGATCATCCAGCTTTCACAGATTTTTTAATATTAGGAGCTGTATATAAATTTTTATCGTTATTTTTTTCTAATTTCACAGTTAATGAAATATTTAACTCTGACAATATAGATCAAAATTTGCAAAATCTTTATGCAGTTGCAAGGATATTAAATTCTTTCTATTTTTTTATTTATAGTGTGCTTATTTACAAAATCTTACAAGAACTAAATATCAAAAAAATAATATGCATCCTGAGCACTTTAATTATAATTTCTTTTCACAGTGTTTATGAAATATTATTTCTTATTCGAACTGAAATTGTATCTATAAACTTTGGTTTATTAGGGTTTTATTTTTTACTAAAATTTTTAAATAGAAAGGAAAATTCTATTAATTGTTTTTTGTCAGGATTTTTTATTTGTTTGGCCATTTTCTCAAAAGTACAGATTATCTTCTTTGTATTTATTATAATATTAATATTGCCTTTTCTATTCAGTTATTATGAAGAAACAAAATTTAATAGTATAGCTATAACTAATAGAAAGTTTTTTTTATATTCTTCAATTTTTTTTGGCATATTTTTTTTGTGTTATATATTTCTTGAATTCAATTTTATATATCGGGAGTTAAATTTTGCTCTTACGCACAGAAGATACATACAAGGAATTCCACACTTTATTGATCCAATATTGTATTCTTTTTTTATTTTATTTTATTTTTTACTTATTAAATATTTATCTTTAAAAAAAATAACAAACTTAAAAGATAATTTATCGGTAGTTTTTGCTTTATTGTATGGAATTTTTTTTTGTATTGGTTTTTTATTCGCTTTAGACTTAATCGGATTAATTGAATTTAGAAATATTACTTTATTCTTTTTGACAAATCCGATCCATATAATGTCTACATTTACGACAAAAATTCTAATTTTTTCTGAGTCGGTTGGTAAATTTAATTTAAATGATATTTTATTAGCCTTAAATCAGTTATTTTCAGAAAATTATAAAATTTTTCAAAATAAAAAATTCGCTATTAAGTTTGGAACCATTTATGTAGAAATTCTTGATTTATTCCGTTTCTTTATATCATTCGTCGCAAGTACTTTAATTATAATATTAATTTTTTCAAAAAAATCTAAAAAAGTTTTGGCTTTATCGTTTTTATTATTTCTAGGAATGGTAATTTATATTGTAACATTCGGAGCAAGATATTCTATAGGTTACAACATATATATATATCCGTTTTTTTTAATATTGGTCTCACTGATTTTAAATACATTTGAAAGCAAAAAATTTACTTACATTATATTTTTAGTGATTCTATCTGTTTCACTCGCAGAAATTTATCTTCTAAGAGATTTTCATAAATATCAATTTGCTCGCGAAAATAGAATATACGAAATTTGTAAAATCGAGCATTGGAAAAATTCGCCAAACTATAATGAAAATAAGAATGCTAATTCATTTATACCCTTATCACGCCACCCAATGCTATTAATTCGACTACTCATAGATAATGCTGAAGAGGATTTTTTTGTGAGCCATTGTGAACAACTAGAAAAAAAAGCTAGTTGGAAAACTAACTTCTTTAATATAAAAATTGAATAGTATTCAAAAATAAATATTCATGAAGTTAACTAAAGAACAACAGCAAGAGATAAAAGATCTACAATCCCAAGATAACAAAACCAAAAGAGTAGTCGCTCCACAACTAGAAAGTATACTATTTGAGGCAATTCCAATTTTAGACCACGGATTTGTAAGAGTAATAGATTATATGGGAGATGACACTTCAATTGTTCAAGCGGCAAGAGTTTCTTACGGAAAAGGCACAAAAAAAGTTTCAACTGACTCAGGTTTAATTAAATATTTGATGAGACATTGGCATAGTACTCCTTTTGAAATGTGTGAAATTAAATATCACATTAAACTACCAATTTTTATTGCGAGGCAGTGGATAAGACATAGAACGGCAAATGTAAATGAATATTCAGCAAGATATTCTATTTTGGATAAAGAATTTTATCTTCCATCTCAGGAAAATCTTGCAGCACAATCTAAAAATAATAGACAAGGAAGAGGAGAAGTACTAACTGGGGATCAGGCAGAGGAAGTTTTGAATTTATTAAAAAGCGACGCTGAGAGAACGTATGACAATTATCAAACGATGTTAAATGAAAGATATGACGGATCAGTGATAGATGAAAAAAAATCTGGTCTAGCTAGAGAACTTGCAAGAATGAATCTTACTTTAAATACTTATACCCAATGGTACTGGAAAACTGATCTACTAAACTTAATGAATTTCTTAAGATTAAGAGCTGATAGTCATGCACAATTTGAAATTAGAGCTTATGCAGATGTAATGTTGGATACACTAAAAAAATGGGTGCCAATAACTTTTGAGGCATTTATGGATTACAGAGTAGGTGGAACCGAAGTATCATCTAAAGGTAAAGCTGTCTTGAAAGATCTAATTTCTGGGAAAGATGTTGATATTGAAAATTCAGGCTTATCTAAAAGAGAGTGGAATGAATTAATGAGTGATTTTGATTTAAAAGAAAAAATTGTAAAATAAATCATGCAACAGAAAATAAAACTTCCATCAAACAGAAATTTTGGAATTGTATTTTCTATAGTGTTTTTAATTATTGCACTTTGGCCTTTGTTAAGTCAAAACGATATTAGAATATGGTCATTAATAATATCAGGCATTTTTTTGGTGTTAGGATTAATTAATTCAAAATTACTTTTACCTTTAAATAAAATTTGGTTTAAATTTGGGATATTTTTAGGAAACTTTATTGCACCAATTGTAATGGGAATTATCTATTTTATGGTTGTTACCCCAACTGGTTTAATAATGAAAATTTTAGGAAAAGATTTACTGAATTTAAAAAAAAACAATAAAGATACATATTGGATTGAAAAAGATAATTCAAATAATGACCTTAAAAATCAGTTTTGATAGTATGAGTTTTTTAATTGAATTTTGGAAATTTTTAAAAGTTAGAAAAAAGTTTTGGTTGTTACCTATTATTTTATTTTTAGCTTTATTTGGTGGTTTAATTATTTTAAGCCAAGGCTCAGCTGTTGCACCATTCATTTATACAATATTTTAATTTGTGATCTCAATACTTGGAATCTCTGCATTTTATCATGATAGTGCAGCCGCTATTATTGTTGATGGGAAAATAGTAGCTGCGGCTCAAGAAGAACGTTTTACCAGAAAAAAGCATGACTCAAGTTATCCTTATAATGCGGTAAAGTTTGTTCTCGAATTTGCAAAATTAAATCTATCGGATGTTGATCACATTGTTTTTTACGAAAAACCTTTCTTAAAATTCGAGAGATTATTGGAAACCTATGTAGCTTTTGCACCAAGAGGTTTCAAACAATTTACTAAATCAATGCCAACCTGGTTGAGGGAAAAGTTATTTCAAAAAAACATGTTAATGAAACTTCTAAAAGAGCATGATCAAAATTTCGTAAATGAAAAAAAAATTTATTTTTCTGAACATCATTTAAGCCATGCTGCTAGTGCTTTTTTTCCGTCCCCTTTTAAAGATGCTGTAGTTCTTACTGCTGATGGTGTTGGAGAGTGGGCAACAACGACAGTAGCAATCGGTAAAGATCAAGATCTATCAATTAAAAAAGAAATACATTTTCCACATTCATTAGGACTTCTATATTCAGCGTTTACCTATTACACAGGATTTAAAGTAAATAGCGGCGAATATAAACTTATGGGTTTGGCACCTTACGGGGAGCCAAAATACGTTGGTTTAATTAAAGATAATCTAATTGACGTTAAAGAGGATGGTTCTTTTAAACTTTCACAAGAATATTTTGATTATGCAACTGGTTTAAAAATGACAAGTGATAAGTTTCATAATTTGTTTGGAAAAGAACCTAGGAATAGTAAAGAAGATAAACTAACAGAGTTTCATATGGATGTTGCTGCATCAATCCAGAAAGTAACAGAGGAAGTCATGATTAAAATGGCTAAGTCATTAAAAAATGAATTTAATCATAAAAATTTATGTTTAGCTGGTGGTGTTGCACTTAATTGTGTTGCAAATGGAAAAATTTTAGAGCAAAAAATCTTTGAAAATATCTGGATCCAGCCGGCAGCAGGAGATGCAGGAGGATCTTTGGGAGCTGCATTAGCTATCTGGCACTTAGAATTGAAAAATAAAAGACAAATATCAAATAATCATATGCAAGGTTCTTATTTGGGTCCAAGTTATACTCAGGAAGAAATTGAAAAAGAATTAAAAAAAAACAACGCTGATTTTAATGTTCTAAATGAAAATGAAATTATTGAAAAAACTGCTGAGAGTTTAAAAAATGGAGAAGCAGTAGGATGGTTTCAAGGCAGAATGGAATTTGGACCAAGAGCTTTAGGAGGAAGATCCATATTGGGTGATCCAAGATCGTCAACAATGCAAAAGAATTTAAATCTTAAAGTAAAATATAGAGAAAGCTTTAGACCTTTTGCTCCATCTGTTCTTAGAGAAGATGTAGATAAATGGTTTAAAATAAATGAAGATAGTCCTTATATGCTTTTAGTTGCAGAAGTATTAGATGACAAAAAGATCAAAATGACTGATGAAGAAAAAAATCTTTTTGGTATAGATAAATTAAATATTAAAAGGTCAGATATACCTGCAGTTACTCATGTTGATTATTCTGCTAGAATACAGACTGTACATAACGAAACAAATCCTAAATATTATTCTTTGATTAAAAAATTTAAAGAAAAGACTAATTGTTCTGTGTTAATAAATACCTCTTTTAATGTAAGAGGGGAGCCGATAGTTAATACTCCCAATGATGCTTTTAATTGTTTTATGGGAACAGAAATGGACAAATTAGTAATAGGTAATTGTTTTTTAGATAAAAAAAAACAAAAGAAAAATTTAAAGAAAGACTATAAAAACCAATTTGAATTAGACTAATCCAAGTATTCTTTTTTTATTCTTTCCGCTAAAACCATATATATTTTAGTTACTTCGTGATCTGGCAATGCTTCAACAATTGGTTTGCCTTGATCCCCATACTTTCCAATCTCAGGATATATAGGAATTTCCCCTAAAAATTCTTTATTGAACTCTTCAGCAGTTTTTTTTACTCCACCAGTTCCAAAAATATCATATTTTTTTCCATCGTCTCCCTTAAAAAAACTCATATTGTCTATAAGACCAATTATTTTAGTTCCAAGTTTATCAAACATTCGTATACCTCTTTTGACATCTTGAAGAGCTATTTCTTGTGGAGTAGAAACGATAATTGCACCATCAAGTTTTATTTCTTGAGCAAAAGTTAATTGAGTATCTCCAGTTCCAGGAGGCATATCAACAATTATGAAATCTAGGTCTTTCCAACTTACTTTTTGAGTAAACGTTTTAATTGCACTGGTCACCATTGGACCTCTCCAGATCATAGGAGTCTGCTCATCGGTTAAAAATCCAATAGACATACATTGAATATCAAATTTATTTATTGGAATTAATTTACCTTCTTGACTTTCAGGCTTACTATTTATTGAAAAAAGTTTTGGAAGAGATGGCCCGTATATGTCTGCATCTAATAACCCAACTTTGCATCCTGATTTTTTCAATGCGAGAGCAAAATTTGTGGCAAATGTTGATTTTCCAACCCCACCTTTTGCACTTGAAATTGCTATTGCGAACTTAGTCCCTTGAATAGGGTTTTTTACAAACTTTTTTGTAGGTTTTATTTGTGCCATTGCTTCAATAAGTACTAATTTGAGCTTTTAACTTATCTTGTTTTTCCTTTTAAAGACACTATATAGAGTGTCATGGTTGACGATTTTAGAGGTAGAGGAGGAAGTCCTTGGGGTTCTCCCCCAGGAGGAGGAGGAGGTAATGGTTCCGGTAGAAAAGGTCCTACCCCACCAGATGTTGACGAAATTATAAGAAGCATTCAAGATAAAATAAATAAATTTATGCCAGGTGGCGCACCGAAAGGCGGTAAACCAATCATTTTTGGACTTGTAATACTACTAGTTATTTGGGCATTAAGTGGTTTGTATAGAGTTCTTCCAGACGAACAAGGAGTGGTTCTTAGATTTGGAAAATTTGTAAACACAACGCAACCAGGATTAAATTATCATATACCGTTTCCTGTTGAGAGTGTCATTACGCCAAAGGTAACTAAAGTAAATAGGATGGACATTGGATTTCGATCAGAAAGAGATAGTGGTTTTACTTCAACAGCTGTAGCTGACGTTCCTGAAGAGAGTTTAATGTTAACAGGAGATGAAAATATCGTGAATATAGATTTTTCAGTTTTCTGGGTCATTAAAGATGCTGGTAATTTCTTATTTAAAATTCAAGATCCAGAAGGCACAGTGAAAGCTGCTGCGGAGACTGCAATGAGAGAAGTTATTGCTCGAAGTAATATTCAGCCAATTTTGACAGAAGGAAGATCAAAAATTGAAATTGATACTCAAGAAATAATTCAAAATATTTTAGATGAATACAACTCAGGTATTCAAATCACTCAAGTTCAAACGCAAAAAGCCGATCCGCCAGATCAAGTAATTGATGCATTTAGAGATGTGCAAGCTGCAAGAGCAGATATGGAAAGATCAAAAAACGAAGCAGAGGCTTATGCAAACGATGTTATACCAAGAGCAAGGGGTGAAGCTCAAAAAATTTTACAGGCTGCAGAAGCGTATAAAAAGGAAGTTGTTGCAAAAGCAGAGGGTGAGGCAAGTAGATTTTTAGCAATTTTTAATGAATACAAAAATGCAAAACAGGTTACACAAGAAAGAATGTATTTAGAAACTATGGAAAAGGTATTAGCCGATATTGACAAGGTTATTATAGATAAAGAGGCAGGATCTGGTGTTGTACCGTATCTACCACTCCCAGAACTTAAAAAGGCACAAAACTAAAATGAAAAAAATTATATTACCAATAATATTAGTAATAGCTGCGGCTGCATTTTTCTCAATATTTATTGTAAAAGAAGTAAACCAAGCAATTGTCCTTCAATTTGGTGATCCAAAAAGAATAATCACAAAGCCGGGTTTAAATTTTAAATTGCCTTTTATTCAAAATGTTGTTTTTCTTGATAAACGAATTTTAAATTTAGATGCACCACCTGAAGAGGTAATCGCATCAGATCAAAAAAGATTAATCGTGGATGCATTTGCTAGGTTTCAAATTACTGATCCTTTAAAGTTTTATATTTCAGTTGGAAATGAGAGAGTTGCAAGATCTAGATTATCTACAATTATAAACTCTAGAATAAGAAGTGTATTAGGTACCCAAAGACTTCAAACTTTGTTATCAGAGGATAGAACAAAGCAAATGTCTCTAATTCAAGAGGGTGTTAATAATGAAGCTGAGAAATTTGGTATCAAAATTATTGATGTAAGAATTAAAAGAGCAGATCTTCCACAAGCTAATAGTGATGCTATTTTTGCTAGGATGCAAACTGAGAGAAATAGAGAAGCAAAAGAGTTTAGAGCAAAAGGAGCAGAGATGGCTGTAACTATAACTTCTACCGCGGATAAAGAAGTTACCGTTATTCTTGCAGATGCGCAAAAAAAATCCGAAATTATGAAAGGTGAAGGAGATGGTCAAAGAAATAAAATATTTGCTGATGCATTTGGTCAAGATCCACAATTCTTTGCCTTCTATAGAGCGATGCAAGCTTATGAAAAAGCACTAATAGGAGGAGAGACTTCTTTAGTACTATCACCAGATAGTGAATTTTTTAAATTTTTTGGAAACGTAAAACCCAATTTATCACAATAAATTAATTAATGAGTGAATTGATCATTGCCTTTGGTCTATTCCTATTTATCGAAGGTGCTTTGTACGCCATATTTCCATCAAAAATGAAAAATATGTTAAAGAAAATTGATATGTTGAAACTATCTCAAATTAGATTTTCAGGATTAATTTTTGCAATTATAGGATTTGCAATTGTATGGTATTTTAAAACTTAAAATGAAATTAAAACTACTTAAAACAGCTATATTTTATTTGTTAATTGTAAATTTTGGCTTTAACGCTAATGCCCAAAATGTTCCTAATTCTTTTGCTGATTTAGCAGAAAAGCTTATGCCTTCTGTTGTAAATATTTCAACAACACAAACAGTCGTTGCAAGATCAAATCCATTTCCTTTTGAATTTCCTCCTGGTTCGCCTTTTGAGGACATGTTTAAAGAATTTGGAACGCCACAAGAGAGAAAAGCAAGTGCTCTTGGATCAGGTTTTATAATTGATGAAAAAGGGATTGTTATTACTAACAATCATGTAATTAAAGGCGCGGAAGACATTTTGGTTAGATTTAATGATGATAAAGAATACAGTGCAAAAATTATTGGTTCAGACCCACTATCTGATATTGCCGTCTTACAAATTGTATCTGATGATAAATTTATTCCGGTAAAGTTTGGAAATTCTGACAAAGCTAGAATTGGTGATTGGGTGATAGCAATAGGTAATCCTTTCGGTTTAGGAGGAACAGTTACTGCAGGAATAATTTCTGCTAGAAACAGAAGTATAGGTCTTACACGATATGAAGATTATATTCAAACTGATGCTTCAATTAACCAGGGTAATTCTGGAGGACCGTTGTTTGATATGGATGGAAATGTAATTGGAATTAATACTGCAATCTTGGGACAGAGTGGTTCAATTGGAATCGGTTTTGCCATTCCGTCTAACAGTGCTGAATTAGTTATAGATCAATTACTTGAATTTGGTGAAACCAAGCGAGGTTGGTTAGGTGTTAGAATTCAGCAAGTTACAAAAGAAATAGCTGATGCAGAACAACTTGGTGTACCGAGAGGAGCACTAGTATCAAGTGTATCTCAAGGCAGTCCATCAGATAAAGGTGGGGTTAAGGCTGGAGATATTATTTTGGAGTTTGATGGTAAAAAAATTAATGAAATGAAAGAGTTGCCGATGATCGTAGCACAAACAAAAGTTGGGAAACTTGTAAATGTAAAAATATGGAGAAATAAAAAACTTATTAATAAAAGGATTACCTTAGGAAGATTAGAGACCTCAGAAGATTTTAAAGTAACAAAACCAAAACAAGTAAAAACATCTAGAATTGAAAATCTTAAAATTGAAGTTAGATCACTAAAAAAAGAGGATATCGCTACTAGAGGATTGCCATCAAATACTACAGGTGTAGTAATAACAAAAATTGATAATGATAGTCCGATAGCTGACCTAGCTGTTAACAACATAATTGTAGAAGCTCAAAAAAGAAAAATAAAGACACCAGGTGATTTAGATAACATAATTAAGTCTGCAGTGATGGCAAAAAATAAGTCTATAGTTATCGTAATCTACAATAATCAAAATCAAAAAAGTTATATTGGCGTAAAACTAAATTAACATATGGACAAAAAGTCCAAAATAATTTTAATTGCTGGCCCAACTGCATCAGGAAAATCAAATTTTGCCCTTCAACTTGCAAAAAAAGTAAATGGTGAAATTATTAATTCTGATAGTATGCAAATTTACAAAGAAATAAAGATTTTAAATGCTCGACCTACCTCTAAAAATATTAAAAAAATTACTCATCATTTATACGGTTTTCATAGTGTAAAAAAAAAATTTTCAACCGGTCAATGGTTAAAAAAAACAATAAGATTAGTTAAGGAAATAAAGAAAAAAAATAAAATTCCAATTTTGGTTGGTGGTACTGGACTATACTTTAAAGCTATCACTAGTGGTTTAACAAAGATCCCATTAATACCTATGAAATATAGAAATAAATTAAGGGCAGAGCATAAAAAAATTGGGCAAAAAAAATTCTTTAATAAGTTAGTTAAATTAGATCCATTAGCAAAATCACGAATAAATGATAACGATGCTCAAAGGACTCTGAGAGCATATGAAGTTAAAAAATATACAAAAACTTCACTGTTTAAGTGGCATGAAAATACACCAAAAAATTTTGAAGAAAAAGATTTTTTAAAAATTTATGTAGACTGTCCAAGAAATGATCTGATTTATAGAATAAATAAAAGGGTAGACAACATGATCAAAGCTGGTGCAATAAAAGAGGTTAAGAAATTGAGAAATCTTAATATTAAAAAGGATAATTCGTCAAATAAGGTAATTGGAATTAATGAAATCCATAAATTTCTCGATGGAGATCAAAATATAGATGTAACAAAAGAGCAAATTTGCATAAAAACAAGACAATACGCTAAACGACAAAGAACATGGGCAAGAAGCCAAATGAGTAATTGGGAAAAATTAGATTATAAGAAGTTAGCCTCATACTCAAAAAAAATAAAAATTTCCTCACTTAAACTTGACCAATAAGCACAACTTCAGCTAGATTGGTTAAATGCCAAAATTATCAAGTGGAGCTGAGATTGTTTTTAAATGTTTAGAGGACCAGAATGTTGAGTTTATTTTTGGTTATCCTGGAGGCGCAGTTCTACCGATCTATGATGAGTTAAAGAATCATTCATCTATTAAACACATTTTAGTAAGACATGAGCAAGGTGCAGGTCATGCTGCTGAGGGATATGCCAGGTCATCAGGAAAACCTGGAGTAGTTTTAGTTACATCTGGGCCGGGAGCAACAAATGTAGTTACAGCCTTAACCGATGCATACATGGACTCGGTTCCATTAGTTTGTATTTCAGGACAAGTTCCAACTCACTTAATTGGAACTGATGCATTCCAAGAATGTGACACAACAGGTATCACAAGACCTTGCACTAAACACAATTGGTTAGTCAAAGATATAAATGATTTATCAAAAGTAATCCATAAGGCATTTGAAGTTGCTACAACTGGAA
>CACGNQ010000002.1 GCA_902574525.1 uncultured Pelagibacteraceae bacterium | reverse complement strand
TGCCAAACAACAAAAAGACCTAGCGCAAGGCATAACCAAAGTTCATAATGTAGTTACTGGGGCAAACACTTATTTTGCTCAAGTTATATTCAATAAAACTAAAAAAAATAATCATTTTATGGGTGGTAAAAAAGTAAAAGAACCCTCATTATTTTTGCTTGGTCAAATAAGAGCCGGTAGACCTAAAAAAACAAAGGATAGACTAATTTCTGATTTGAAAAATATCTTAGTAAAAAAAACAAAATTGGATGAAACTCAAGTGTGGGTTTATATAGTTGATCTACCACCTTCACAGATGATTGAATATGGTGCTGTGCTACCAGAATCAGGTAAAGAAAGGCAGTGGTTTAAAAGTTTATCAAATAAACTTAAAAAAAAACTTTCTCAAATGGAAAGATAAATAATGTTGATTCTTGTTTGGTTTGTTGTTTGTATTATATTTTATGTTGTCCAAATGATACTGGGTGACTCTGGTCATGCACTTGAAGTGTTTGCTGCAGTTAGTGCAATAGCTATTTTCTTAATAAGTAAAATTAAACACAAAATAAATAAGTAGGATTGAAAAATAATTTTCTAATATTTTTTAAAATACTTCTATTCAGCTTGCTTTTGACTAGTTGTAGCAAAACTAATAATTTAGATGATGTAAATGAAATTTTATTGTTCGGAGACAGTTTAATGTCTGGTTACGGTTTAAGGGAAAACCAGGCACTTTCAATAATTTTAGAAAATGATTTAAAAGAAGCTGGATATAATATCAAAGTGGTAAATGGAAGTGTTTCTGGAGATACTTCAGAAGATGGATTGGATAGAATTGAGGAATATACCCCTGATAGTGATATCGATTTGATTGTTTTAGGATTAGGCGCAAATGATATGCTTAGAAGAATTAATCCAGAACAAACAGAAAATAATTTAAGGAAAATTATAGAAATTATAAAAGCTAAAAATATAAAAATAATTTTGGCAGGTATGAAAGCGTCTCCAACAAACGGATTAGCATATAAAAAGAAATTCGATGATATTTTTCCTAAGTTAGCAGAGGAATATGACTTAAATTTAATACCTTTTTTACTAAAAAAAGTGGCATTAAATCCAAAGTTTAATCAAAGTGATGGAATTCATCCAAATTATGAAGGTGCAAAGGTGATTTCAGAAACAATAAAAGAAAGTATAATTAATTTAGATTAGTAGGGGCGTTCTGTTGCCAGGTGCCCCGAACCCCGTATTTAATTAACTTTTGAAGAGCTCAAGTGCTTCGTTTAAAAGTTCTTCTGATTTTGAATGGTCTCCATCAGAATGTGCTTTCATACCAGCATCATGAAGTTTTTGAGCTTGTTCAATTTTTGTTTTCACCTTTCCACCTATCATCGGGCATGAACCTGCAAAAGCAGAAGTTGAAAATATAATTAAAGTTAAAGCTAATAGTATCTTTTTCATTGATATTCCTTTCTTTTAATATTTAAGTAGAGATAGTGATTAAGACGGAAAAATCACTGCGACTTTTTTTATTTTTTAAGGATACTTAACAGCAACCGCAGCTTTTTTTTTCTTTATTTTCAGGTTTAGTATCAGATTTAATTTCTTCTAAGTCTTTTTTTTGATCTTCAATGGCCTGTTTTTCTTTTAAAATTTTATCCTCAAAATACGCATAAAGTGAAGAAAAGCCTAACTTAGATGCCTTTTTTTCCTCATATCCTCTTCGGCCTTTAAGATTTTCAATTATGTTTAGTATTTCTTGATTTTGCATATTCTGCATCTTATATCGCAGCTTGTTTAATTGAAAGTTTTACTTTTCCTCTATCAAAACCGATTACTTTAACTTTTACCTCATCACCTTCTTTTACAACATCGGTTACCTTTGCAACTCTTTTGTCAGCTAGCTCTGAAATGTGAACAAGACCATCTTGTTTGCCTAAGAAATTTACAAATGCACCAAATTCCATAATCTTCATAACTTTTCCATTATAAATTTTATTTAGTTCAGCTTTTGCGGTTAAGTCTTTAATTATTTGCATTGCTTTATTTCTTGAGTCTTCATCTGGTGCTGCAACTGTAACAGTACCGTCATCTGATACGTCAACTTTTGCTCCTGACTTTTCAACAATCTCTCTTATAGTTGCTCCACCTTTTCCAATTACTGTTGCAATATCTTTTTTATCAACAGTGATTTTCTCCATCTTAGGTGTGTGTTTTCCAACACTATCTCTTGATTTGTTTAAAGCTTTATTCATTTCTCCTAAAATATGAATTCTTCCATCTTTTGCCTGTTTTAATGCCTGTTCCATAATTTCAAATGTTATTCCCGTTATCTTGATATCCATTTGAAGCGATGTAATTCCATCTTTAGTACCAGCAACTTTAAAATCCATATCGCCTAAGTGATCTTCATCTCCAAGAATATCTGATAGAACACTAAAATCATCACCTTCTTTAATTAATCCCATTGCAATACCAGCAACTGGTTCTTTAATCGGCACTCCTGCATCCATTAATGCTAAAGAAGATCCACATACAGTTGCCATTGAAGATGATCCGTTAGACTCAGTAATGTCTGAAACTATTCTAAATGTGTATGGAAAGCTTTCTTGTGAAGGAAGCGAAGAACTTATTGCTCTCCAGGCCAATTTACCATGGCCAATTTCTCTTCTGCCAGTTCCAATTCTACCAGTTTCCCCTACAGAAAATGGTGGAAAATTATAATGGAGCATAAATCTTTCCCTTTTAAGACCATCTAAACTTTCAATTCTTTGCTCATCATCAGAAGTTCCTAAAGTTGTAGTAACAATAGCTTGAGTTTCACCTCTTGTGAAAAGAGCAGATCCATGGACTCTGGGTAAAATACCTACCTCACAAACGATTTGTCTTACATCAGCGAGACCTCTTCCATCTATTCTATTTTTATTTTTAAGAATATCTGTTCTGACGATTTTCTTTTCAAGATTTTTAAGTTCAGAGTTAACATCTAGTTCAGAATAATTTTCGTTTTCCTCATAAAGCTTTTTTGCTTTTTCTGAAATTTCAGAAATTTGATTTGATCTATCTTGTTTATCTTTTGTAGAGAATGCTTTTTTCAAGTCGTTCGTAAATTCTTCTTCCAACTTTTTCTTTACCTCTGATAAATCTTTCTTTTCAACTGTCCATTCAGGTTTTTTACATTCTTTGGCTAGTTCTTCTATCATTTCAATAACTGGAATAAAATTTTCATGACCAAATTTTACTGCATTTAACATTTCTTCTTCAGATAATCCTTTTGCTTCAGACTCAACCATAAGCACAGCATCTTTTGTTCCTGCAACTACAAGGTCTAACTTTGATTTTTCTAAATCTACTTTGGATGGATTTAAAACGTATTTACCATCTATAAATCCAACTCTTGAGGCGCCAACAGGCCCAAGAAATGGCATTCCAGAAATTGCGAGAGCTGCTGAAGAGGCAATAATTGATAATATATCTGCTTCATTTTCTTTATCGTAAGAAATAACAGTTGGTAGTAACTGTACTTCATTTTTAAATTGATCTGGAAATAACGGTCTTATAGGTCTATCTATTAGTCGAGAAATTAATGTTTCACTTTCAGTGGGTCTTGCTTCTCTTTTGAAATATCCCCCAGGAATTTTTCCAGCTGCATAATATTTTTCCTGATAATTTACAGATAATGGAAAATAATCAACTTCCGGATTTACTTTTTTTGCTCCAACAACTGTCGCTAAAACCACTGTTTCTCCACATGTTGCTATAACTGCTCCATCCGCCTGTCGTGCAATTTTTCCTGTCTCTAATTTTATTTTTTTACCATTTAACTCTATCTCTTTTTTAAATTCTTTAAACATTTTTTACTTTCTTATATTTAGTTTGCTAATTACGCCTTTGTATGACTCTAGTTTGTTTCTTTTCAGATAATCTAAAAGTTTTTTTCTTTTATTAACAGCTTTCAATAAACCCACTGACGAATGTTTGTCTTTCTTAAACAAATTCATGTGTTTTGATAAAGTTTCAATTTTTTCTGTTAAGAGAGCAATTTGTACTTCCGATGAACCAGTGTCTTTATCATGAAGTGATAATTCTTTTGATTTTTTACTCATATTTTTCCTGTCTGTTTGTTTTTTTAATTAAATTTTCAATTTTTTCTGCGTATTCAAATGACTCATCTTTAACAAATAATAATTTTGGAAGAAATTTCATTGAAATTTTTTTTGAAAGAGTTTTTCTAACTATAAACGAAAATTCTTTTAAAATTTCTATTATCTCATTTGCATTTTTACCTCCTAGCGGTAATACAAATGCTTTTGCAGTTTTTAAATCTGGGCTCATTCTAACCTCTGTTACAGTTATATTGCTTGTTTCAATGTTTGGTAATTTTGCTTCACCTCTCATAAATATATTGCCTAATGCTTGTTTTATCATTTCACCTACTCTTAATTGTCTTTGTGAAAGAGTTCTACCATTTTTTTTAGATCTCATATTCGTCTTTCTGTAATTTTAGAGTTATAAGCCTCAATTATATCGTTTTTTTGAAAATCATTAAAATCTTTAAGGGTTATTCCGCACTCAAGTCCTGCTGAAACTTGTTTTGCTTGATTTTTTTCTCTAAATATTGTGCTGATCTTTCCATTGTAAATAATTGCACCATCTCTAATAACTCTAGCATTCGAATCATTTAGGATTTCACCGTCTATTACTTTTGATCCAGCTACTTTTCCTACCTTAGAAACTTTAAATATTTCAAGAATTTCTGCTGATCCAGTAATTTGCTCTTCAACATCTGGGGATAACAAGCCTGACATTCTACTTTTAATGAAGTCTAATACCTCATAAATTATATTATATGATGATATAGATATTTTCTCTTGCTCTGCTAGTTTTTTTGCCTCTTTCGTTGGTTTAACGTTAAAAGCAATTAATAATGCATTTGAAGCTTTTGCTAAAGTTACATCAGTTTCAGTAATCATCCCAATGTCAGATAAAATTATTTTTGGCTTTATCTCATCATTTTTAATCTGCATAACAGCACTAATTATTGCTTCTGACGATCCATGAACATCAGATTTAATAATAATATTTAGTTCCTCAGATTTTTTATCTTTAAAAGCGGAGTCTTGCGTTGCAAAAGTTATTGGATTTTTACCAATCTTTGACTCTTGAATTCTAGCTTCACATAATGATTTAGCCTCCTTTTCACTTTCCAGAACTATGAAATCATCGCCTGACTTTGATGCTCCATTAATTCCTAAAACTTCGACTGGTGATGCGGGGTATGCCTCCTCAATGTTTTGCCCTAAATCATTTATTATCGCTCTTACTTTTCCCCATTTCAAACCACTAACAAAATAATCTCCCTTTCTAAGTGTACCATTTGTTATAATTATATTTGCTATTGGACCCCTTCCAATATCTACTTTAGATTCTAAAACAACAGCGTTTGCTCTTACATTATAATCTGCTTTTAAATCTAGTAACTCTGATTGTAAAATTACTGACTCAATTAATTTAGAAATATTTTGTTGTGACTTTGTTGAGATTTCAACCATTAAAGTATCGCCTGATAATTCTTCAGCTATTAATTCATATTCTAGCAACTGATTTTTCACTTTTTGAGGATCAGCCTCAGGTAAATCACATTTATTAATTGCAACAACAATTGGGACCTTTGCTGCTTTTGCATGTTTTATAGACTCAATAGTTTGAGGTTTAACACCATCATCGGCTGCAACCACAAGAACAACTATATCAGTTAGTTTAGATCCTCTGGCTCTCATTTCAGTAAACGCTGCATGACCAGGTGTATCAATGAATGTAATCTTACTTGAATTATGTTTAATTTGATATGCACCAACATGCTGAGTGATTCCCCCAAATTCTCCTGAAACTACATTTGCTTTTCTTAAAACATCAAGTACCGATGTTTTTCCATGGTCAACGTGCCCCATAACAGTAACAATAGGTGGTCTACTTTTTAAATTTTCTGTCTTCGTCTCTTTAATTTTTTTAATAATTTCTTCAGCTTTTTCCTCTTTAATAGGATTATGACCAAACTCTTTTACAAGATACTCAGCTGTATCAGAATCAATCGAATGGTTAATTGTGGCTGTTACCCCCATTCCCAGAAGGTGTTTAATGATGTTACTAGATTGTTCAGCCATCCTATTTGCTAATTCTCTTATAGTAATTACTTGGGGTATGTGCACTTCTCTTTTAACTGGTTTTAAATCTTCTCTTGAATTCTCTTTTAGGATATTCCTATTTTCTTTTTGTTTTGCTCTTTTTAGAGATGCTATACTTCTTGCACGACCCTCTTCATCACCACTTAAAGCTCTTGAAACTGTTAATTTTAGTTCTCTTCTTTTTGAGACTGCTTTACCTTTTATATCTTTCTTTTCAGGTTCTGCTTTTAATCTTCTAGTTGCTCTTTGCTCTGCTAGTTTTCTTTTCTCATAATCATTCGATGGAGCAGTTGGTTTTTCAAAACTAGATGTTTTTAATTGAGCATTATTATTTTTTTTTTGATTGAAATCTTGTCTACTAAAGTTAAAGGATCTTTTATTTGAAAACTTATTATTTTTTTTTTCAATTAATACAGAGTTTTTACCTTGAGTTTTTGCTCTCTCAATATTTGATATAGATTTCTTTAAATTTCCTGATAATTTTAATTTGATTTTTTTCTTTTCCATAACTCATCTTTCAATCTTTATAAATTTTATTTCTTGCTGACATAATTAAATCGTCAGCTTCTTTTTTTGAGAGAGCAAAATCCTCTAAAAAGCCTTTTATTTTAACTCTCTCTCCTTTTACAATATCATAACCTCCAGTTAATTCGTCTGATGCAAGGTCTGCAAAATCATTTAACGTAAGAATTTTTTGTTCACCTAGAGTAACTAACATTCCTGGAGTAAGCCCCTCTTGATTTATTAAATCATTTTCAAGTCCAAGTTCTTTAATTTTTTTTGAAATTTCTTCTTGATCTTTTTTATAAAATTCTTGTGCTCTTTCTAATAATTCTTTAGCTGTATCTTCCTCAATGCCTTCTATTTTTACTATATCTTCTACAGATGAATCTTTTAAATCATCAATTGAAGAAAAACCTTCAGCAACTAATAATTGACCTAGCGTTTCATCTAATTCTAAATTTTTTACAAAATTTTCTGTCTTTTCTTTAAATTCAACTTGTCTTCTCTCGGAGTCCTCTTGATCTGTCATTATGTTAATTTCGTAGTTCATCAACTTAGTTGCTAATCTTACATTTTGACCTCTTCTACCAATCGCTTTACTTAAATTTTCTTCGGTAAGAATTACATCTAATTTTTTATTTTCTACATCAACATTTACTCTTTGAACTTCCGCTGGAGATAAAGCATTTGAAACTACTACAGCTGGATCCTCTGACCAATTAACAATATCTATTTTTTCACCTTGCAATTCATTTACAACCGCTTGTACTCTACTTCCTCTCATACCTACGCATGCTCCAACTGGATCTAAAGAATTATCTATTGCTTTTACACAAATTTTTGCTCTACTGCCTGGATCTCTAGCAGATGAAATAATTTCAATCAAACCATCGTATATCTCTGGTACTTCTTGTATGAATAGTTTTTCCATAAATTTAGGATGTGCTCTTGATAAAAATATCTGTTGCCCCCTAGGTTCTCTTCTCACATCACTACAGTATGCTTTAACCCGATCTCCAGCTTTAATATTCTCTCTGGGAATCATCTCATTTTTTTGGATGATTGCTTCTGTTCTACCAAGGTCAATTATGACGTTTCCAAATTCTAGTCTCTTAACGATTCCACTTAATATAGTATCTTTTTTATCAACAAAATCATTAAACTGTCTTTCTCTTTCTGCCTCTCTAACGTTAAAACTTATTACTTGTTTGGCAGTTTGAGCAGCTATTCTACCAAAATCGAATGTGGGTAAAGTTTGGAGAACAGTATCTCCTATTTTTTTATCTTTATTTTCTTCTCCTAGATTATGCGCTTCACCCAAACTTATCTCTGTATTTATGTTTTCGGGATTTTCAGTAATTAATAATTTTCTAAAAATACCAATATCTCCACTTTCTCTATCAATTTTCACTTCAATTTCATTCTCTTGGCCAAACTTAGATTTTGCAGCTTTAGCAATACCAGTTTCCATAGAGTTGATAATAATCTCTTTATCAATAGATTTTTCTAATGCAACCGCCTCAGCAATTCTAATTAGCTCTAACTTATCTGCTCTTCTATTTAGCATTTATTCCTTACAAAAAAAAATGGGCCGAAGCCCATTTTTGAAATTTCAATAATGTGAGTTGAATATAGGTATTTTTAATAATTTATCAACTTTATTTACTTTTGAAATACAGACGCTTTGTCAGTTTTTTCCCATGAAAATGAGCCATCATTTTCTGGATCTCTTCCAAAATGTCCATAAGCAGCCGATTTTTCATAAATTGGCTTATTCAATCCTAACATTTCTCTTATCCCCCTTGGACTCAGATCAAAATTTTCCTTTATAAGTTTTTCAACATGTAAATTTTTATCCTCATCATTACTAAATAGGTCAACATATATTGATAAAGGTTTTGAAACTCCAATTGCATAAGCAAGTTGAATTAAACATTTGTCTGCAATTTTAGATGCAACTATATTTTTAGCTAAATATCTTGAAGCATATGCTGCAGATCTATCTACTTTTGTAGGATCTTTGCCTGAGAAAGCCCCTCCACCGTGTGGTGCCGCACCACCATATGTATCAACAATTATTTTTCTTCCTGTTAATCCACTGTCTCCATCAGGTCCTCCAATTACAAAATTTCCAGTTGGGTTAATATATATTTCATTTTCATCAAGATTTCCTAATAAATTTTTTGGGATAGATCTTTCAATATATGGCATGCAAAGTTCTTTGACTTGAGCTAAGTTAACATCTTTTGAATGCTGTGTGGATATCACGACTGATTTTACATCTTTTGGGACTCCATCTTTATACTCAATAGTAATTTGACTTTTAGAATCTGGTTCTATTCCTTTTAACTTTCCAGATTTCCTGTCTTCGGCCATCAGTCTTAAAATTCTATGTGAAAAGTGAATAGGAGCTGGCATGAGTACATCAGTCTCATTACATGCGTAACCAAACATTATTCCTTGGTCTCCAGCACCTTCATCTTTGTTTCCGGAAGAATCAACACCCATAGCTATATCAGCCGATTGAGAATGCAAATGACTTTCAATTTTAGTTGCTTCCTTGTAAGTAAAACCCTCCTGATCATATCCAATATCTTTAATACAATCTCTGACCTTTGATATTAATTCATCTTTTTTGATATCTGGGCCTCTTGTTTCACCTGCTAATACAACTTTATTTGTCGTTGTTAACGTTTCACATGCTACCCTTGCTTGAGGTTCCATGCCTAAATAAGTATCAACAACCATATCTGAAATTCTATCACAAACTTTATCAGGATGTCCTTCTGATACAGATTCACTAGTGAACAAATAATCTTTTTTCATTTTATTTAATCTCCCTATTTGTATTTAAAAAAAAAATTAAGCTAATATAAATAATGATAAAATAAAAGAATATATTGTTCCTATATTTAGAAAAAAAAGTTTTTTTAGGGTTTTTTATTTGATTAATTTCAATTACTCCCTCATAAGTTGACTCTAATATTTTAGATGCTACCCCGTTTGGATTTATTAAGGCTGATATGCCTCTATTAGTCGACCTGATTACACTTTTTCCCTCCTCTATAGATCTGAAAATTGAATGAGAAAAATGCTGATGGGGTCCAATTGATTTTCCAAACCATCCATCTTCTGAAATATTTACAATGAGATCATAATTTTCTTTTTTTGTAAGATCGCCTGAGTAAATTATTTCATAACAAACTAAAGGCAAGAAACTTATATCGAATTCTTGTTTTTTTAAGTCTATTATATCTCTTTTTTTTCCTTTGGAGTATGATTTATAATAATTGGTAATAGTTTTCGCGCCAACACTTCTCAGAAAATTTTCTAACGGCAAAAATTCACCAAAAGGTACTAATTTGTTTTTATTATAAGAACTAATTATATCTAGATTATTATTAACTACTGCCAAAGAATTAAAGGTCTTTTTATTATTCGAATCATTTATGCCAAATATAATTAAATGTTTTTTACTAAAATTTTTAGAAAAAATATTTTTATATCTTTTTAAGTTATCTAATTCTGTACTAGTGAATACTCCCTCAGGCCATATAAATATAGTTTTAATCTCTTTATCTGGTTTACTTAGTTGTATTAAACTTTTAAGAATTTCTTCTTCATTTTCTGTATAGTAGAATCTTTCAATATCAATTTTTGGTGAAACAATCTTTATAACAAAATTATTTTTTTTTATAGAACTATACTTTGACTTATTTATTGAAAGTTGACCAAATATTATCCCTGAAAGTGTCAATAATCCGAATAAAATTAAAAAATGTATATCAAATTTATTTTTCTTTAAATAAAAAAACGAGGGTAAAGTAAATAGTGTAAGACATAATAAATTAAAAGAGTAGGTTCCTGTAAATGACAATATTTGTAATAAAGGTAAAAACTCAGAGAAAGAAAATGAAATTAAGTTCCAGGGAAAGCCAGATAAAATATGACCTCTTAAAAACTCTGATATAGAAAACAAAGTTGAAAAAGTAAGCACTAATGAAACGTTACTAAATTTTTTAAAATATGAAAAAATAAATGTAACTAGACCATAAAATATGCCAAGAAATGACGGGATTAATAAAATAGCTATAGGTATTAATAATTTAAAAGTTTCATCAAATGTTAAAGATATTGTTATCCAATACAGACTTGATAAGAAATAACCAAAACCAAAAATCCAGCCATAAAAAAAACTTTCTATTTTTTTTAATTTAAATCTTTGTTTTACCAATAATACAAATAAAGATGGGATAGTAATAAAATTAATTAAAAAAAAATTATACGGAGGAAGACTAAAAGAACTAAATACCCCAATTATTAAAACAAATATGTAGGATAGAAATTTTTTTTTTGAAATTTTTTTCAAATTTTATTTTTCACCAGATTATAAAGTTTTATTTCCTCTTTATTCATTTTTTCAAAATCTTTATTTTTTTTATGATTGTATCCCATTAAGTGTAAAAAACCGTGAATAAAAATCTTTGTAACTTTTTCTTTAAATTCAATAAAATTTATTTTTTTGGGTTTATTCATAAATTCATAACTTATTATAATATCGCCTAAATAAAAAATTTTATTATTAACTTTTTTGTTTATTGGAAAAGATAATATATCAGTAGGTTTATTTTTTTTTCTAAAAGTTTTATTTAGTTGTTTTATTTTTAAATTATTTGATAATAAAACAGTTACGATTATCTTTTTATTTTTAAAACTATATTTTCTTGGTAAATTTTTTAATATTCTATTAAATAATGCAGAGCTATCTGTTATTTTTTTTTTCCACGCTGAATTATCAACTAAAACTTCAGCTTTAATCATCTTTTTGATCTGAATAAGCTTTTACAATTTTTGATACAAGTGGATGTCTTACAACATCAGTATGATCAAAATCAACTACTGAAATTTCATCTAAATGACCTAACAGATTTTTAGATCTATTTAAGCCTGACAATGACTTATTTGGTAAATCTATCTGGGAAGGATCACCATTAATAACAATTTTTGAATTTTCGCCAATTCTTGTTAAGAACATTTTAATTTGTGTGTCGGTTGCATTTTGTGCTTCATCTAAAATTGCAAAAGAATTTTTTAAAGTTCTTCCTCTCATAAATGCTAGAGGTGCAATTTCTATATCTCCAATTTCAATTTTTTTTTGAATTTTTTCAAAATCAAGTAAATCATATAAAGAATCATAAAGCGGTCTTAAATATGGATCAACTTTTTCTCTCATATCGCCTGGCAAAAAACCAAGTCTTTCTCCAGCTTCGACTGCAGGTCTAGACAAAATTATTCTCTCAATTTTTTTTTCTAAAAGCATAGTCAGTGCGACTGCCACTGCTAAAAAAGTTTTTCCTGTTCCTGCAGGTCCTGTGGAAATTACAATTTCACTCTCTTTTAAAGCTCTTAAGTATCTCTTTTGCTTTTCAGATCTCGGTATAACCGATTTTTTTGGTGTTTTGATAATATAATCAATTTTTTGGCCAGTATTAATTTTTTCGTTTATCATAAATCTATTTACTGAGGATAATATATCTTTTTTTTCTATGGTTCCATTATTTATAAATTGGTCAGATAGAAATACGATTGCATTTTTTATAACTTCATTTTTCTTTTGATCACTTTTGATGATGATTGAATTTCCTCTAAAATATAAACTTGTTCCTGTTATCTTCTCTAACTGCTTCAAATTTTCATTAAATTCACCAACAACTCCCATTAATAAATTGTTGTCTTGAAATATAACACTTACACTTTCATTTTCTGAGTAAACAAACTTTATTTTACTTTTAAGATTAAGTGAAGTTTTATTCAATTTTATGCTGCCTTAATTGTTTTTTTTCTTTCAATTTCACCAAATAAAGTATTTTGATTAGATTTACTAATCTTAACTTTAACAATTTTTCCAATTAAATTATTATTGCCTTCTACTATCACTGAATTCATATATTCATTTCTGCCAAACAATTTATTTTGTCCCTTAATCTCATTCTCTATCAAAACATCTATGTGTTTATTTTCTAGAGACTTATTTTTCATTTTTTGATATCCAAATAATTTTTCTTGTATAATTTTAAGTCTATTTTTTGTAATTTTATCATCGATGGGATTTAGCTTTGATGCAGTTGTGCCAGGCCTCGCACTAAAGATAAAAGAATACGAATTAATAAATTTAATTCTATCTATTAATTTAATTGTATTTTCAAAATCTTCTATTTCCTCTCCAGGATATCCAATGATAAAATCACTAGAAAATTCGATTTGACTATTAATTTCTTTAAGAAAATTAAAGACCAAAATATAATCCTCTACTTTGTGTTTTCTGTTCATTGATTTTAAAATCTTGTTTGAACCTGACTGAATAGGTAAATGAACAAGCGGCATCAGTTTTTTTGAATTTTTATAACAATCTAACAAATCCTTAGTCATGTCTCGAGGATGGGATGTTGTATAACGTATTCTATCAAGACCATCAATCTTTTCGAGTGACATAATTAAATCTGAAAGTCTAAATTCTTTATTAACATTTTTATAATTGTAAGCATTTACATTTTGACCTAGTAAAATAATTTCTTTTGATCCATTTCTAACCAACATTTCGGCCTCATTTATTATTTGATCATAAGGTCTAGAATATTCAGGTCCGCGTGTGTAGGGTACTACACAAAAATGACAAAATTTATCGCATCCTTCCTGAATTGTTAAAAAAGAAGAAATTTTACTTTTTTTATTTTGTATTTTGCTTAAGTAATTAAATTTCTCTATAGTATCAAAATCTGTAATTTCATTTTTTGATTTATTTTTTTGAAATTTCAAAATACTTTCATTTAATTTATGATACGATTGTGGCCCAATTACCATATCAATATAAGGTTCTCTTTTAAGCATTTCATTATTTTCTGCTTGAGCAACACAACCCACAACTATTACTAATGGTTTATTTTTATTTAGAAACAATTCTCTTACTCTTCCGATTTCATGGTAGACTTTTTCTTTGGCTTTGTCTCGTATATGGCATGTATTCAAGATAAAACAATCTGATTTCTTTAAATCTTCAGATTTTTCATACCCAATTATTTTTAAAGCATCTACAATTTTTTCAGAATCGTATACATTCATTTGACAGCCGAATGTTTTCACAAATACTTTTTTTGACATTAATAATTAATTTTTTTTAACACCGTAAAGCTCAAGTTTGTGATCCACTAAATCATACCCGTGTTTTTCAGCAATTTTTCTTTGAAGTTCTTCAATTTCATGGTCTACAAATTCAATTATTTCTCCAGTTTTAATATCTATTAAATGATTATGATCGTCATTAATTTCATACCTAGCTTTACCACCCTTAAAATCATGTTTTGTTAAGATTCCCGCTTCCTCAAAAAGTTTTACAGTTCTATAAACTGTTGCAATACTTATTTTTGAGTCAATTTTAGATACTCTTTTGTAAAGTTCATCAACATCTGGATGATCTGACTCACCGTAAGTTTCTTTCGATTCTGAAATAACTCTGGCTATAGTTTTTCGCTGGTCGGTCAGCTTTACACCTTTTTCGATACATTTTTTTTCTATCATTTCTGACATTTTTTAATTTAACTCTAATAAAGAGGTTTAATCAAATTTTTTTTAATATTAAATTTGTCACATAAAATGGGTAATTTTTTAAAATGATAAATTTTATTTGAATTATTTGACGAAATATATTTTTTTCCTTCATCTAAAAAGTCCTCAAAACTAAATGAATAATAGTCAATTTTTTTTGATAAATGCATAGCTTTAACTATAGATAAAGAACTTCTTATTCCAGCATAACTACCAGGGCCCCTATTGACGTATATTTTTTTAATAGTATTTAAAGAAATTTTATACTTTGATAAAAATTTATCGATTAAAATAATTAATTTATCATAATTCTTTTTACTATTTATATAACTAGATGTATAAAGATTTTTATTGAATATGAGGGCCAATAATATCTTTTTTCCAGTTGCATCTATTATTAAAATTTTCATTTTATTATCTATACTTACATTTAGTTCAAAATCAGAGGAAAATGAAAGCAAATTTTTTTCCAATGACAAAGGTATTTTGTCAATAATGTATCATAGATTTGATGAAATTAAGTATCCATCAACAAATATTCGAATGGGAGTTTTTAGGAAGCACATGGATATTATTTCTAAAAAAAATTATAGTTATTTAAATCCTAAAAATTTTGATAAAAAATTTTTTGAAAAGAAAGAAAAAAAAAAAATTTTAATTACTATAGATGATGGATTTTCATCATTTTATGAAAAAGCGTGGCCATATTTAAGGGAAAAACAAATACCTTTCATATTATTTATATCCACTGAAGCTATAGGTAAAAATGGATATATGAATTGGGATGAAATAAAAGAAATTGAAAAAGAAAGTTTTGCTTTTATTGGAAATCATTCTCATTCTCATAATTACTTATTGGATTTAAGTTTTGAGGAATTTAAAGCAGATATAATTAAATCGGTAGAAATTTTTGAAAATAACTTGGGGTATAATCCAATATTTTTTTCTTATCCTTTTGGAGAATTTAGCAAAAAACAATTATCATTTATAAAAAAAAAATTTAAGTATGGATTTGGACAACATTCTGGGGTAATCGATGTAAATAAAAATCCTTATGAACTTCCAAGATTCCCTATAAACGAAAAATATGGTGATTTAGAAAGGTTTGAATTTATTATAGATTTATTGCCCTTGGAATATAAAAATGTAATCCCTATAGATAAATATATTACAAATAATAACCCACCAAAACTAGAAATTACTTTTTTTGAGGATCAAAAAAATTTAGAAAATATTAATTGTTTTTCAGATGAAGGTAACAATTGGAAACAATCAAAAATAAAATTTCAAGATAATAAATTGTTTGTATATTTTTCTGATAAATTTCTTTTTAGAAGAGGAAGAATAAATTGTTCTCTTAATGACAAAGAGGGTTGGAGATGGTTTGGTTTACAGTTCTCTGTTAGACTAAACTAAATAATATTTTTCAATTGAAAGCTTGTGGGTAATAATTTTACTTTATCGAAGTCCTTTAGATTGTTTTGCTTGATAATTTGTTTTAGTATTTTTGTATATTCTTTTCCTGTAGCGGCGTATTTGTCCAAATAATCTGCCAATAATAAACTATCTAATTCTTCATCGTTATCTCTCATGTTTGCTCTTTCCGATCTGAATGTTTTATAGCTTCCGTGTGTGTTAAGATTTCTTTGATACGCTCTAACCGATGCTTTTAAAACTTTAAATTTCATTACTTTGTGTTTTGAGTCCTCCGAGTCGACTCCAGCAGGCTTAATGCCTTCTCCTGTCCAAGTCCATTGACCAAACAGTGCGTTTCCTTCAATAGCAAATCTAGATGTGCCCCATCCGGTTTCTTTTGCAGCTTGCGCTATTGCCAAAGAGACTGGAACAATATCCATTCTAACTTTAAGTGTTGATAGGTCTTTATTTAAAACCCCGTACTGCTTAAACTTAGAATTTAACCATTTTTTTTCTAAGTCTGAGTTCATATTCTTATTCAGAATTTTAAAAAGTTTTTTTCTGTCAATCTTTATCCTATTATTTTCCTCAAGAATTAAAGGTAAAACAATTTTTATAAATAAATTTTTTTTTTTTTTTGTACTTTCAATATTTTTTATTTCAGTAGGTAACAAAGAAAGATTTATAGGTTTTACAATTTGATTTTTTCTTACATTATCAAGGCTATATTTTGTATCTTTAAATAGTTGTTTAATTGTTTCAGCACTTAATCTAACTGTATCTGTTGGAACCTCTTCAATAGAAAAAACATCTTCAAATAAGTTTTCTATATCGAGCCCTTCATCAACGGTTTTTTTTTCTATTGATTTGCCATCAAGAACTTTCTGGAAATTAACATTTGAATTATTATTTACTGTTAGTTTGCTCACTTTTATATTTTCTTTAATACCTACAGATAGAGGTACTAAAGTAAAAATTAAAATTATAAACAAACTGCACAATGTAGTAAAATAGAAGCTTTTTAAATCTTTTAAAAAAAAATTGTTCTTTTTTTTTTTAATCGTAAATCCTTTTTCAAGGAGAATTTTTTTTATTGTATTTAAGTTTATTTTTTTATTTTTAAGCATTTAATTATTTCACTCAGCCTCTACTCCTTTCACATCTGGAATATAATGCTTTAGCAAATTTTGTACTCCTTGCTTCAAAGTAATTGTTGAACTAGGGCATCCAGAACAACTTCCTTGAAGTTTTACTTTTACTATTCCATTTTTATAATTCAAAAACTTTATATCTCCTCCATCATTTGCTACAGCTGGCTTTACCTTAGTTTCTAAAACGTGAATAATTTTTTTTTCAATATCTTTATAATTCGTATCATTAGTTTTATTTAAATTTTTATCAATTATTAATTCATTACCTTCATCAAAAAATTCATTAATTAACGAAATGACAATATGTTTTATATCTTCCCAGTCGGTGTTATTATTTTTATTTACAGATAAAAAATCTGAACCAAGGAACATACTTTCTACACCGTTGATAGATAAAATATTTGTTATCAGATGATTGTCAATTATATCTTTGTTAGAAAACTCCATTGACTCAGCATTCGAAATTACTTTACCAGGTAAAAACTTAAGTGAGTTTGGATTTGGTGTTTTTTGAATTTGAACAAACATATTAATTATATATAGTTATTAATATTAAAATTTGAAGTATTTTTTTAAAAACCTACTTTTTGTTTGATATCATTCACCTTTTTTCGAGCAATTTTTTCAGCCTCAATTGATCCAGTTTTTAATATATTATCAATATATTTTTCATCTTTTAAGAGTTTTTTAATTTCATTCGATATAGGATAGATTTTTTCAACTAAAACTTCAGCTAATTTATTTTTAAATTCTGAAAAATTTTTTCCTCTAAAATCATTTATCGTTTTATTTAAATTTTGGTTTTGAATGCTAGAAAATATCCCATAAAGATTAATTAGTTCTGGCCTTTTGATTATATCATTATCATTTTGTGGTAGTTGTGCACTGTCTGTTTTTGCTTTTTTTATTTTATTTACAATTTGATCTTTATCGTCTGTTAAATTAATTCTACTTTGGTCAGAAGGATCTGATTTACTCATTTTTTTTGTTCCATCTTTTAAACTCATTATTCTAGAAAAATTTTCTTGTATCAATGGTTCTGGGGTAATTAAAAAATTAGGACAGTTGAAATCCGAATTGAATTTTTGAGCTATATCTCTAGTAAGCTCTAAGTGCTGTTTTTGATCTTCTCCCACAGGAACATGTGTTGCATCATATAAAAGTATATCTGAAGCCATAAGTATTGGATAAATATAAAGACCGACACTCGCTTTCTCTTTATCTTTTCCTGCCTTTTCTTTAAATTGGGTCATCCTGTTTAACCATCCCATTCGTGCCACACATCCTAATAACCATGCACCTTCAGAATGTGAGGAAACCATAGATTGATTAAATATAATACTTTTTTTTGGATCTAAGCCACTTGCTAAAAATGCAGCTGTTGTTTCTCTTATATTTTTCTTCAAAACTTTTGGGTCTTGCTTAACAGTTATTGCGTGTAAATCTACAACACAATATATACAATTGTTCTTGATATCTTTCTGCAAATCAACAAATTTTTTTATTGCGCCTAGATAATTTCCTAAATGCAGGTTGCCAGTTGGTTGGACACCAGAAAAAATTTTTTTTGACATGTGAATCAGTACTTTAATTTAATATCAGACATTTTAAAAGCTTTTGTAAGGATTGAAATAAGCATGTAGATTATGAATGTTAAAATAATAATTAAAATTATTGTTAAAAGTTTATATTGACTTTCATAAATCAATAAATCGTTAAAATATCTAATTAATTGATAAAATAAAAATGAAGTTGTAATTGATGAAAAAATTATTTTAAAAATAGAAAAACTTAAGGCTCTATCTAAAACAAAATATTTTTTTTTTATTAAATATCCAAATAATATAATAGTATTAAACCACGATGATAATGTCGTAGCTATTGGAATTATAATAAATCCAATATCTGAAAAAAAATATAAACTAATACAAACATTTATAATTACTGAATAAATAGAAATAATAAATGGTACTTTGGTATTGTGTCTTGCAAAAATATAACTTGAAAAAACTTTTATTAAAGCAAAAGCAGGTAATCCATAAGCAAAATAAAATAAAGCTTTAGACGAATTTTTTACACTATAATAATCAAATGATCCATATCCAAAAAGCGCAGAAGTAATTTGTTCTGAAGAAATTAAAAGGGCAAATGTTGCAGGTAGACATAAAAATAAACTTAACTCTAAAGATTTATTTTGAATAAATTTTATTTTTTTTAAATTATTTTGCTCAACGTACTTACTCAAATTTGGTAATAAAACAGTTCCTATAGCAATTCCTGCAATTGCTAGGTTAATTTGATATATTCTATCAGCATAATAAAGATATG
This sequence comes from uncultured Pelagibacteraceae bacterium, assembly GCA_902574525.1. Taxonomy (GTDB): domain Bacteria; phylum Pseudomonadota; class Alphaproteobacteria; order Pelagibacterales; family Pelagibacteraceae; genus Pelagibacter. Next base: position 50,952 of record CACGNQ010000002.1, on the reverse strand, counting down.
AAACAGCGCTTGCTTGAAAAGAAGCAATAATGGTGCCTATTAAAATATTTATTTGTGTAACCCCGGATGAAAAAATGCTAGGTATTAATTTTTTAAAGAAAAATTTTAATTTTTTATCAAATCTAATTTTAAACGAAAAGTTTGGATAATAATATTTTCGAGTAAAAAAAACTAAGAATAATAACTGAACAATACCTGCTATAGTAACAGCATAAGATAAATAATAAACAAGTACGTCATTTAAATAATTTGAAAAAAGAAGTGTTAAAATTAAAAATATATTTAGAATTATAGGTGCAGCAGATGCTACTGCAAACTTATTAAATGAGTTCAGAATTGCACCAAAGAATGAAGACAGACTGACGAATATGAGAAATGGAAAAGTGATTCTGGTTAAACTTATAGTTGTTTCCAATTTTTCACCACTATCTGAAAAGCCTGGAGCTATTAGAAAAATAAAGGCAGGCATAAATATTTCTATCAGCAAAACAAGAAATAGGAGACTTAGTGCAAGAAAGTTAAACACATTATTAGCAAATTTTTTAGCATTTTGTTTCCCTTTGTCTAACTCAGACATGTAGCTTGGTACAAAAGCAGAATTAAAAGTACCTTCAGAAAAAAGTCTTCTGAATGTGTTGGGTATCCTAAAAGCAACAAAAAAAGCATCTGCTATCGGTCCTGAGCCTAGATAAATTGCGATTAAAACATCCCTGAAGTATCCAAGAATTCTACTGATAAGAACAAAGAAACTGTATGTGCTTGTTGACTTAATTAGATTCATAAATCATATTAGTCTTATAAATTAGTTCTATTTGTATATCTATTTAATAAAAAATGAAAAAAAATAAAATTGAACATTACTCTGATAAAGAAGCTCTGGATTTTCATCATAATAATAAATCAGGCAAGATTGAGATTATATCATCAAAACCAATGACTACTAAAAGAGATTTAGCTTTAGCTTACTCTCCTGGAGTAGCAGCACCAGTAAAAGCAATATCAAATAATCCAGAGGCAGCATACGACTACACCAGCAAGGGTAATTTAGTTGCTGTAATCAGCAATGGTTCAGCAATTTTAGGTATGGGCAATCTTGGTGCACTCGCATCAAAGCCTGTTATGGAGGGTAAAGCAGTTTTGTTCAAAAGATTCGCTGATATTAACTCAATAGATATAGAAATAGACTCATCAGATTCAGAGGAAATTATTAAAAGTATAAAAAGTATTGCAGGAAGTTTTGGTGGCATAAACTTAGAAGATATAGCTGCTCCAGGCTGTTTTATTATAGAAGAAAAATTAAAAGAAATATTGGATATTCCAGTTTTTCACGATGACCAGCATGGCACAGCGATAATAACAACCGCAGCACTTATTAATGCATTAGATATTTCAAAAAAATCAATAAAAAATATTAAGGTGGTTGTAAATGGTGCTGGAGCATCTGCTATTGCTTGCACAAATTTACTAAAAAAAACAGGAGTTCCTTCAAAAAATATTATTATGATAGATAGTAAAGGTGTTATTTTTAAAGGAAGAGAAAATTTAAATAAGTGGAAAGTTATTCATGCAATCGATACTAAAAAAAGAACACTTGAAGATGCAATTGAAGGTGCAGATGTTTTTTTAGGGCTTTCGTCTAAAAGTATTTTATCAAAAAAAATGGTTAAAAAAATGTCTAATAATCCTATAATTTTTGCATGTGCAAACCCTGATCCAGAAATAACTCCTGAAGAAGTGGAGGAAGTTAGGAAAGATGCAATTATTGCAACCGGCAGATCTGATTATCCAAATCAAGTAAATAATCTTATAGGATTTCCATATATATTTAGAGGCGCACTTGATGTGAGAGCAAAAACTATAAATGAGGAAATGAAAATAGCTGCAGCGAACGCCATAGCTTCATTGGCGAGGGAAAGGGTACCTGACGAAGTGGTCGCTGCAATGGGAGGAGACAGACCGTCATATGGAAAAGACTATATAATTCCATCCACTTTCGACCCAAGATTAATAAGTGTAATACCTGTTGCAGTCGCTAAGGCTGCTATGAAAACTGGTGTAGCCAGAAAAAAAATAGAAAATTTTGAAATTTATTCTGAACAATTAAAGCAAAGACTAGATCCTTCAGTTACAATTATGCAAGGTATAAATAGTCAAATTAAGAAAAATCAAAAAAGAGTAGTTTTTGCCGACGGGGAAGATGAAGAAACTTTAAAAGCTGCTATCGCATTTAAAAAGGGTGGTTTAGGAGTTCCAATTATAGTTGCTAAAGAAGAAATAATTAAAAAAAAATTAAAAGATATTGGTTACAGTGAAAACCTTGATATTGAAATAATTAATTCAAAAAACAAAATTTTGCGTGAAAAATATGTAAAATTTTTATTTGAGAAATTGCATAGAAAAGAAGGCCTTCTTGAAAGAGATTGTGATAAATTAGTTAGAAATGATAGAGTGGTTTGGGCGTCCTGCATGGTCGAATGTGATGATGCAGATGCAATGGTAACAGGAAATACAAGAAAATATTCATCATCTCTCAAAAAAGTTATCAAAGTAGTTGATGCAAGGCCTGGTGAAATTATGTTTGGTTTGAATATGATAGTAAACAAAGGTAAAACTGTATTTATAGCTGATACTACAGTTCATGAATATCCAACCTCAAAACAGATGGCAGAAATTGCTATCTCAGCTTCAAGAGTTGTAAGATTGTTTGGATTTGATCCAAAAGTTGCTTTCTTATCTCATTCAACTTTTGGCCAACCAATTACAAGTAGAACAAAGCATATTAGAGATGCTGTTGATATATTAAAATCAATGAACGTTGATTTTAAATTTGATGGGGATATGCAGCCCGATGTTGCTTTGAGTGAAGAATATAGAGATTTATATCCATTTTCAGAAATAGTGGGGAAAGCCAATATTTTAGTGATGCCTGGACAACATAGTGCTGCCATAGCTTATAAAATTATGAAGACGCTAGGTGGAGCAAAAGTTATTGGACCTCTTCTTATTGGTCTTGGAAGAGCAATAGAAATTGTTCCCCTAAGATCATCAACATCTGAAATATTAAATCTTGCTTCTGTAGCAGCCTATTCAGCGGGTGTGATAAATTATGGTAAAGCAAATTAATAAATGCTTACTGAGATTTTGCTTCTAATAATTTTTGGTTTTATATTTATTTGGTCAACTGCATGGATAAGGTACTTTAATAATCTCGACGAAAGACTTGGTAACTCAATTTGGAGATGGAGCTATGATTATCCAGTAAAAGGAAAAAGAGATATTTCAAATTTAGACGACAAGGAATTTGTTTTACTAAGGCGAAAAAGAAACAAGGCAGTCACATTAATGTGGTGGATTTTTTTTATACTTTTTATAATTTTGATGTCTTTTATGAGTAAATTACTATTAATTCTACTATCTTAATTTTTTTGTATTCTTAAATCTTCAACTAACAATATACTGGCAATTACACTTTTAACATCTGGTATAGATTTACCCTCATTCACTACTTCTTCCTGCTCTTTTTTGGTTTGAGCGATTCCGTAGATATAAATTTTCTTTTTATAGGTATCAATATTATAATTTGTTGATTTAATTTTTTTATTTAAAACTAATGCTGTTCTAAGTTGAGATGTGATGAGAATGTCTGCAGCAGATTGCTTAAAATTAAATTCTTTTTTAATAATTAAATTGTTTCTTACAGATCTTACACCCTTTGTTTCCCAAGCCATTTTAGTAATTTTTAATTTTTCCTCTGGATTGTCAACCTTGCCTGTAATGAATATTCTTCCATCTAAAACTTTAGAATTTATAGATAAAAGATATTTTTTATCTTCAAGTAATAATCTGGCTTTCAGATTTTTTTGCATAATATTATCGTCGATTTGAGTGCCCAAGGATCTTGGATCAATTGCTATACTTACACCCGTTCCAAATAAGCCTTGGGATGAGGTTCCTACACATCCATTCAAAATAAATATGAGTAACAAGGATATTAATAATTTATTTTTCATTTTTCAAATCAAGGCAATATTTATAAATCTCTTTTTTTGATATATCTTTATTTTTTTTTATTTCTGTTACAATGTCTTTAATACTTAACTTTTTCATAAGTTTTCTAATTTTCGATTTGTCCTTCTCATCTAAATGAGTATTTGATTCGTCTTTAAGTTTTTCAGAAAGTACTAAAGTGATTTCACCACGTAAATCAACTTTAAAATCTTTGATATCCAAAACTTCTAATCTAAAATGTTCTTCATACATTTTAGTTAATTCCTTGCATATTAGTAATTTTCTATCAAAAAAATATTTTTCTAAATATATTAAATTTTTTTTAAATTTCTTTGCCGATATAAAAAAAACAATTGTTAAATTTAATTTTGATAAAATTTCTAAATCTTTTTTAATATCTTTAAGCTTTTCTGGAAAGAAACCATAAAAAATAAATTTATCTGAAAATCCACTAATTGATACAGCTGAAATAACAGATGATGGGCCTGGAATTGAAAAAATATTTATATTCTTTTTAACAATCTCATTTATAAGAATCGACCCTGGATCAGAGATACATGGGGTTCCAGCATCAGAAATAATTGAAACAATTTTTTTATCCTCTAGTAAACTTACTACTTTCTGGAGACTCTTTTTTTCATTAAATTTATGATACGAAACTAGTTGCTTATTTCTTATGTGGTGCTTTTCTAAAACTTTTTTAGATACTCTGGTATCCTCACACAAAATTAAATCAGATATTTTAAGAATTCTAAGTGCATTTAGAGTTATATCCATCAAATTGCCAATTGGAGTGGAAACCACATATAAACCACTTTTAAAGTTTATTAATTTGTTTTGATCTAATGGAATCATTAATGAATATAATTATAATAAAGATATATAAATGAAAGCACATATTAACTATTTTTTAATAATATTTTTTTTAATCATTTTCCCTAAAATCGCTCAGGGAAATAATGAAATTGAAATCGGATTACTGGCCCCCTTTTCAGGTGAATATGAAGATATAGGTAAATCAGTATTTAGTTCAGCTAGAATGGCCTTAAACAAGATTAATGATGAGAATATAAATATTTTACCTCGAGACACTAAAGGAAAACATAAAGAAACACTTTTACAGGTTGAAAAATTGTATGTTCAAGGAGTTAGAATTTTTATTGGTCCAGTATTTAATAAGAATTTAAAAGGACTTGAAAAATTTAAAGATGCATATTTTTTATCTTTCACAAATAAAGTTTTGAATAATCCTAAAAACGTTATTAGTGCTGGAATTAATGCGAGATCACAATTTAATGCAATTAAAAAATATCAAAAAATGAATAATTTAGAGGAGACATTAATTTTAATACCTAAAAAAAACTATAAAGAGGAAATCGAAGCTGCAATTAAGGAGACTAAAATTAAAGTAAAAAAAGTTTTTTACTATGACACTGAACCGACTAAGTTAACTAAACAAATTGAAAAAGTAACAAGATATCAAATTAGAAAACAGAATTTAGAAGATGAAATTAAACGTGTTGAGAATTCCGAAGAAAATAATAAAGAAAAAAAATTAGAAATTTTAAATAAAAGAGATACACTTGGAAAAATTGGGTACGACTCGGTAGTTATTGCTGACTTCGATGAAAGTTTAAAGAGTGTAACAACTTCTCTTTTATATACTGATTTTTCTCCGAAAAAAATTACATTTATATCTCTTAATCAATGGTTTGATGAATCATTATTTAAAGAAACAGCTTCTCAACCGATAGGCTTTCCCTCCATCAATAAAGGGAACTTTGACCAATTTAAAAAAAATTATAATAATTTTTACGACAATGAACCAAATCAACTTTCATTAATAACCTACGATTTAGTTGGCTTATTATATTATCTTCTTTTACAAAATAATTTTGAAATTAACGATAATATTTTTAATAAAAAACATAGATTTAAAGGTAAAGCTGGTATTTTTGAAATTAATAATAAAAAAATTAGCCATGAGTTAAATTTTTATAATGTTGAAAAAGGGAAATTTATAGAAATTTTTTAAGCTTTTTGAATGCTTTAGCTCTGTGGTCCATTTTAAATTTTTTGAAAAATTTCATCTGACCAAAAGTAACTTTTTTTCCTGATGGTATAAATATAGGATCATAACCAAAACCGTTTTTTCCAATTTTTTTATTTGAAATTCTTCCTTCAATTTTAGCGACTGCGTGAATTTTTCTTGTCTTTGGTCCATAAATACTAAGAGCACAAATAAACCTGGCGGTAATTTTTTTGTTTTTCCAATTTTTATCAACTTTACCAAGTTCTTTAAAAACTTTATCGATTGCTAAATTAAAGTTATTTTTCTTTCCTCCCCACCTTGCTGAATAGATGCCTGGTTTTTTATGAAGTATATCTATCTCTAAACCTGAGTCATCTGCTAAGCATATTTTACCTGTTTTTTTAGAGAAATATTTTGATTTAATATATGAATTTTGTAAAAAGGTTTTACCATTTTCAAGTGGACTTTTAAGTTTATAATCGATTATCGATGAAACCGTGATATTTTTTGGCAATAATTGCTTTATTTCACGCACTTTTCCCGGATTATTTGAACCTATTAGTAAATCTTTAATTTTTTTTGCTTTCATCTGGAAATTTTAATTTTTCTTACCATATACCACTGTATGGATAAAAAAAATATTAATAAAGCAGATAATGAAAATCAGGTTAAAAAAGGAAATGATACTGATAAAGATAAAAATATTAATAACGAAGATAACAAAGAAAAAATTTCACCAGAAGATAAGTTAAAAGAGTTGGAAGATAAATTGATAAGGGCATATGCTGAAATGGAAAATCAAAGACGAAGATACGAAAAAGAAAAAGATGATGCATTTGAGTATGGAGGTTTTTCATTTGCAAAAGAGTCTCTAAATTTACTAGATAATTTAGATAGATCTAAGGCGTCTTTAGAAAATGATGAAAAATTGAAAGATTCAGAATCTCTCAAAAAAATCTTTGATCATCTAAATATAATTAAAAAGGATATGATTTCTATTTTTAAAAAAAATAATATCGAGCAGATTGAAACAAACAATAAAAAGCTAGATCCTAATTTACATCAAGCGATGCTGGAAATCGAAGATGATGATAAAGAACCAGGTACAATAGTTCAGGAAGTTCAAACAGGTTATATGATGAAAGATAGACTTTTAAGACCTGCATTGGTTGCTGTATCTAAAAAGACAACAAAATCAGAAAAAAAGAATGAAATAGACAAAAATGGCGAAAAAAATCAAGAAAATAAAGGAAAAACTAACTTGTAGACAAAAAAATAACACTTATATGAAGGATTATAATCATGAGTAAAGTAATAGGTATAGATTTAGGAACTACAAACTCTTGCGTTGCTATAATGGATGGCACGCAGGCTAAAGTTTTAGAAAATGCTGAAGGAGCAAGAACAACACCTTCAGTAGTAGCTTTTACTGATGGAGACGAAAAATTAATTGGTCAACCGGCTAAAAGACAAGCAGTTACGAATCCAGAAAATACAATATTTGCTGTTAAAAGATTAATTGGAAGAAATTTTAGTGACGCAACGGTTAAAAAAGATATCGAAACAGCTCCTTTTAAAATAATAAATTCTGATAAGGGTGATGCTTGGATTGAAGCTAAGGGTCAAAAATATTCCCCATCTCAAATTTCAGCGTTTGTTTTACAAAAAATGAGGGAAACGGCTGAAAAGTATTTAGGGCAAGAAGTTTCGAAAGCAGTTATTACTGTCCCTGCATATTTCAACGATGCACAAAGACAAGCAACCAAGGATGCAGGTAAAATTGCTGGTTTGGAGGTGTTAAGAATTATAAATGAACCAACTGCTGCATCTTTAGCATATGGTTTAGACAAAAAAGCTAATAAAAAAATTGCTGTCTACGATTTAGGGGGTGGTACGTTCGATGTATCAATCTTAGAATTAGGTGATGGTGTATTTGAAGTTAAGTCTACTAATGGTGATACTTTCCTTGGCGGAGAAGATTTTGATAATACTATTGTAGAATATCTTCTTAGTGAATTTAAAAAAGAAAATGGAATAGATTTAAAAACTGATAAATTAGCTTTACAACGATTAAAGGAAGCTTCAGAAAAGGCCAAAATTGAGCTTTCCTCAGCAACTCAAACTGAAATTAATTTACCTTTTATCACAGCCGATAAAACTGGACCAAAACATATTAATTTAAAAATGACTAGAGCAAAACTTGAAGCTTTAGTTGAAGATTTAATTACAAGAACAATTCCACCTTGCCAAACAGCCTTGAAAGATGCTGGTTTGTCAGCGAATGAAATAGATGAAATTGTATTAGTTGGTGGAATGACACGAATGCCTAAAGTTATTGAAGAAGTAAAAAATTTTTTTGGCAAAGCTCCAAATAAATCTGTTAATCCAGATGAAGTTGTGGCTATGGGTGCAGCAATACAAGCTGGTGTTTTACAGGGTGATGTTAAAGATGTTTTGTTGCTTGATGTTACTCCACTCTCATTAGGAATTGAAACACTAGGTGGTGTCTCGACCAAATTAATTGATAAAAACACAACAATACCAACGAAGAAAAGCCAAGTTTTTTCGACAGCAGATGATAATCAGCCAGCTGTATCAATAAGAGTTTTGCAGGGTGAAAGAGAGATGGCAACCGATAACAAAGTTTTAGGAAATTTTGAACTAGTTGGTATCGCGCCTGCTCCTAGAGGAGTTCCTCAAATTGAAGTTACTTTTGATATTGATGCAAATGGAATTGTAAATGTTTCTGCAAAAGATAAAGGAACTGGCAAAGAGCAAAAAATACAAATTCAAGCTTCAGGTGGACTTAGCGAAGATGAAATAAGTAAAATGGTTAAAGAAGCTGAAGCAAATAAAGAAGCGGATAAGAAAAAAAGAGAGTCGGTTGATGCAAGGAACCAGGCGGATACACTTTTGCATTCTACTGAAAAAAATTTGAAAGAACATGGATCTAAAGTTTCAGATGCTGATAAGAAAGCTATAGAAACAGCATCAGCTAATCTTAGAAATTCATTAAAAGGAACAGATATAGAAGATATTAAAAAGAAAACTCAAGATTTAGTTCAGTCTTCAATGAAGTTAGGTGAAGCAATTTATAAATCTCAACAGAGTGCTAAACCTGGAGATGCACCAAAAGATAAAAAAGAAGAAGGAAAAAAAGACGATAACGTTGTTGATGCAGACTTTGAAGAAGTAAAAGACGAAAATAAGGAAAAGAGCGCTTAATTAAATATCAACTGATTGTCTCTAAATTGTTATGGCAAAAAGGGATTATTATGATGTTCTAGGCGTTAACAAGGAAGCTACCCCAGATCAAATTAAGTCCGCATATAGAAAACTTGCTGTAAAATACCATCCTGATAAAAACAAAGGTGACAAAGCCTCTGAGGACAAGTTTAAAGAAGCATCAGAAGCCTATCATATTCTTTCGAACTCAGAGAGAAAGCAAAACTACGATAACTTTGGGCACGCTGCGTTTGAAAATGGTGGAGGAGGTAGAGGAGGATTTGGTAACTTTGATTTTTCAAGTAACTTTTCTGATATTTTTGAGGATTTTTTTGGAGAAGGATTTGGTGGAGGAAGACGATCGCGAAGATCTAATAATAGAGGTTCCGACTTAAGATACGATTTATCGATTACTCTAGAAGAAGCATTTACTGGAAAAAAACAAGATATAAAATTTTCTTCATCAGAAAAATGTGACACTTGCAAAGGCAGCGGTTCTAAACCAGGACATGATGTTGGTTCTTGCTCAATGTGTGGGGGTCATGGTCAAGTAAGATCAAGCCAAGGATTTTTTACAGTTCAACAAACTTGTCCCCAATGTTCAGGATCAGGAGAGCAAATTACAAACCCATGTTCCAGCTGTGGGGGGCAAGGAAAAAAGCAATCATCTAAGAAATTATCAGTAACTATTCCTAAAGGTGTTGATGATGGAACTAGAATCAGATTATCAGGAAAAGGTGAAGCTGGCTCTAAAGGAGGAAGTAATGGGGACTTATACTTATTTGTAAATGTTTATTCTCATGATTTATTTAAAAGATCTGATGAAAATTTATTTTTTGAATGTCCAATTTCAATTGCAGATGCAGCTTTAGGTACGTCAATTGAAATACCAACAATTGATGGGGGAAAGGCAAAAATTAAAATTCCATCTGGAACTCAAACTGGAAAACAGTTTAGACTGAGGGGTAAAGGTATGCCTTATATGAGAGGTAGTGGAATGGGTGATCTTTATATTCAAGTAAATACTGAAGTTCCAATATCGTTGAATAAAGAACAAAAAGAATTATTAGAAAAATTCAGGGAAATAGAAAACGAAAAATCTAATCCTAGTATTAAAAAATTCTTCCAAAAAGCTAAAAGTTTCTGGAAAAGTTAATCTCATTAAAGCATAATAAACTTTTATATTATGTTTAATCTTTCAACAAAGTCAAAGTTTATAGTTGGTTCTCTAATTAGTAAAATTTTAATATTTTTTCTAGGTAATAAAAAAAGATTAATAGAAAGGAAAAATATCAAGTACGAAATAGATTTAAAAGAAGGCATTGATCTTGGAATTTTTCTAGGGATTAAAAATGAAAAGAACCTTTTTAAAATTAAAAATTATATAGATCCTAAGAAAAAAAATACAATAGTCGATATAGGCGCTAATATCGGATCTGTTAGTTTGCCTTTAGCAAAATTATTTCATACTTCTACTATAATTTCAGTTGAACCAACGTATTATGCATTTTCAAAGTTAAAAAAAAACTTGAGTTTAAATCCTAATTTTAAAAAAAGAATAAGAATTTACAATAGTTTTATTTCAAATAAAAAAAGAAAAATTAATTTCATACATTCATCTTGGAATTTTTCATCAGACTCCAAAAAACATAAAGTTCATCTTGGAATTCTAAAACAAGCATCAAATAAAACACAATCCCTTTCTGAATTAATAAAAAAACAAAAAAGAAAAATAGATTTGATTAAAATTGATGTTGATGGTTATGAAATAGATGTACTTAGAAGTGGAAAAGAAATAATAAACAAATATAAACCAGTGATTTATTTTGAGTTTGCGCCATATCTTTATAAAGAATTTGGCTATTCTTCAAAAATACTTATTAACTTTATAAAAAAAGACATGAGTTACTTGTTTTTTGATGAAAACTTCAATGAAGTGAAAAATATTAACGAAATTGCAAAAAATTTAAATGATAGATCAAAAAACTTCTTCTTAATTCATAAAAAGAATATATCAAATTTTAACGGTATATAATTATGAATTTAGAACAAATAGTACCTACAATCGCATTAATGTTAGTACTTATATTAGTACTTCCAAGTTTTCTTTCATCTAATTCTAATTTTAAGATATTTTTAAAGAATATATCTATTTGGACTATAATTGTTTTAGTTGTTATGATAACTTTATATTTTATCTATTAAATGAAAAAAATAAATTTGGCTATCACTGGGTGTATGGGAAGAATGGGTCAACAAATCATTAAATCTGCAAAATCCGACAAAAGTTTCAAAATCGTAGCAATTACTGAAAATAAAATTATTAATAAAAAAATTTATGGAGTAAAACCAAGCCTTAATTCAATAGAAGCGCTCAAAAAGGTTGATTTAATTATAGATTTCACAGTTCCTAAATGTACTTTTGAAATTCTAAAAATATCATCAAAACTTAAGAAAAAAGTAGTAATTGGAACAACCGGATTTTCAAAAAAAGAAGAAGATTTAATAAAAAAATATTCGAGAAAAATACCTATTCTTAAAGCTGGAAATATGAGTTTAGGAATAAATTTGCTTATGTATTTAACAGAAATTACTTCAAAATCTCTAGGGAATAAATTTTTGAGCAAAATTTTTGAAATCCATCATAAGTACAAAAAAGATCATCCTTCAGGTACAGCCTTAATGTTGGGAAAAGGTATTGCTGTAGGAAAAAATAAGGATTTTTATAAATTGATTGGAAAAAAGTATTTGAATACAAAATCTTTCCCTTATGGAAAAAAGATTAACTTTAATTCGTTAAGAAAAGGTGAAGTGATCGGAGAACACGAGGTTACTTTTTCAAGTGGTAAGGAGATAATAACTTTAAATCATGAAGCATTTGATAGAGCCTTGTATAGTGAGGGAGCATTGACAGCAGGAAAATGGTTAATGAAAAAAAAGCCAGGTTTATATTCAATGCGAGATGTTTTAAACTTTAAATGAGCGAAGAGCAAAGAGTAAAAATTGTTCTTAAAACTTTAAATAAAATATACCCTAAAACTCCAATACCTCTTAAGCATAGAAATATTTTTACACTTTTAATTTCTGTTCTTTTGTCTGCTCAATGTACAGATGTAAATGTGAATAATGTTACTAAAACTATATATCCTAAATATAATAAGCCTGAACATTTTGTTAAACTAGGAAGAAAAAAAATAGAAAAACTAATAAAACGTATTGGTATTTTTAGAATTAAAGCAAAAAGTGTTTATAATTTATCAAGAACTTTAGTGAAAAAATACAATGGAAAAGTTCCAAAAACTTTTGAACAATTAGAAGAATTGCCTGGAGTTGGACATAAAACGGCAAGTGTGGTGATGTCTCAAGGTTTTGGATATCCTGCTTTTCCAGTAGATACACATATACACAGGCTTGCACAAAGATGGGGCTTAACCAATGGAAAGAATGTAATTCAAACCGAAAAAGATCTTAAAAGACTTTTTCCTAAAAAATATTGGAATAAATTGCATCTTCAAATAATTTACTATGGAAGAGAATACTGTAAGGCAAGAGAATGTTATGGTTTATCTTGTAAAATCTGTACTACTTGTTATCCTACAAGGAAAAAACCACTTATAACCAAGAAAGCTTAAAATATGAAAATATTAGGAATTGGAAACGCAATTGTAGATGTAATTTGCAAAGTAGAAGATGATTTTATAACTAAAAATAATCTTACGAAAAGCACTATGAAATTAATTTTTGATGATAAAGAGTTTAAAGAATTATTATCTAATCTTAAAATAGAAAAAACTGTTTCAGGCGGATCAGTGGCAAATTCTATTGTTGGATTATCACAACTTGGAAATGAAGTGGGATTTATAGGAAAAGTAAATGATGATAATCTTGGTAGTAAATATGAAGATGGCTTAAAACAAGAGAATGTAAAGTATTTTTACTCAAAAAAAAAAGAAGAGTTGCCTACTGGAACTTGCTTAATCTTGGTCACACCAGACTCTGAAAGAACAATGTGCACTTTTTTAGGTACTGCAGGTAAAATAAATGAAAACGATGTCAGTTCAGACGCAATTAAACAAAGTGAAACAATACTTTTAGAAGGATATCTTTGGGATGAAGGAGAGCCAAAAAAGGCTTTTGAAAAAGCAATTCAAAGTGCTAATAAAGTGGCAATGTCATTATCTGACCAGTTTTGTGTTGATAGGCACAAACCTCATTTTTTGGAATTAGTTAAAAATAAATTAGATATAACATTCGCTAATGAACAAGAGATCATGTCATTAATAGATGCAAAGTCTTTTGATGAAGTAATAAATTTTTCAAAATCTCTTGGTAAAATAATTGTATTAACGAGAGGTGAAAAAGGTGCTGTTGCTATTAACGGAGACGAGGTTGTTGAATGTGGAATTAAACAAGGGCTCAAAATTGTTGATTTAACTGGTGCTGGAGATCTTTTTGCAGCAGGCTTTTTACATGGGCATGTAAATAATATGTCTCTAAAAGAGAGTTTAGATAAAGGAACTGAAATGTCCTCTAAAGTTATTCAGCAAATTGGGGCCAGACTATAAAAATTATTTTTTCTTTCTTTTAAAACTTCCCTTACCTTTTTTAGGCTTCATGACTCTTGGTTTATATTTGGGTGTCATTAGATCCTTGGCGATTGAATTTTTTTTTTTCACTATATGAAATAACCTTTTTTGTCACTCTTAATGAAACTTTGATCATCAAAACTTTTTTTTATTTTTTTTCTTAACCTGTAAATATGGGTCTCTACAGTATGTGTCTCGGAATCTTCTGCGTAACCCCAAACTTCTTTTTGCAATATATTTATATTTATAGGCTGTTTTTGTTTTTTTAAAAATAGTATAATTTGGATTTCTCTTTCCGTAAGTTTAAGCTTGTTATTATTTAATGATATAATTCTTGAATTTAAATCTAATAAATAGTCACCTAGATTAATATTTGACTGAAAATTAAACTGTTGCATTAATAAATTTGAATTAATTTTTTCAATCAAACTCAGAAGGTTTAAAGGGTAATTTTCTACTGTCATTATTTGTTTACTGTTTATAGAATTATTTTTTAATTTTTGAGGGGTTATTATAATAAAGCTCTTATCAAATCTCTTTTTTTGCTCTTCAAAGATAGATTTCTCACTTTCATTATAGAATAAATCAAAGTTAAAAAGGTTTTTAATCTCAAAAATGATATTATATAAAACTTTAAAGTTATATATATAAACAGCTGATTTACTCATTTGATTAACTTATGCTAATAAAAGTTAAAAATAAAGATACTTTAATTTTTGATGATTTTATTTTCCAATGTGCAGTAGGAAAAAAAGGAATCTCTAGTAAGAAAAAAGAGGGAGACTTATGTACCCCACGAGGAATTTTCAGTTTAAAAACTGTTTTTTATAGATCTGATAGAATTCAAAATATTAAAACTAAATTGAGTTTAAAAAAAATTAATCGAGACATGGGATGGTGCAACGATCCTCTTAGTAAAAGATATAATTCTTTAGTAAAGATAAATGAAAAATTAAGGTGCGAAAGATTATATAGAAAAGATAACAAATATGATATTTTTGTTGTAATTAATTATAATTTTAAAAAACCCATACCTTTTAAAGGAAGCGCAATATTTTTACACTTAACGAAAAACTTAAAAGGTACAGCGGGATGTATTGCTTTAAATAAAAAGGATCTCTTAATTCTACTTAAACTAATTGATAAAAAAACTAAGATTAAAATATATTAACCTCTTTCACCAAAAATTTTTGAACCAATCCTCACATAAGTTGATGAATTTTTAGCAGCTTTTAGATAGTCATTAGACATTCCCATGCTTAAATCATTTAAATTTGTTTTATTTTTAAGTTGAACCATTTTCTCAAAATAAACTTCAGTGTCTTCTACAAAAGGTGGGATACACATCAAACCAATAATATCTAAATCAAAATTCTTTACACTCTCATAAAAACTGTCCAGCTCATGTAATGCAATACCATTTTTTTGATCCTCATCTCCAATGTTGACTTGGATAAATATTTTTGGCTTAAATTTTTTTTTTACTTGCTCATTTGCTATTTTTTCTGCAAGTCTAATATTATCCAGTGAATGAATGTAATCAAAAAGAGGTAAGCAGAATTTAACCTTATTTGTTTGAAGTTTGCCTATCAAATGAATTTTTAAGGAACTGTTTTTTTCTTTTAATTTAGCCCATTTTTCCACAGCTTCTTGAACTTTGTTTTCACCAAAGTGTAAATGACCATGGTCAATGGCCGGCTGAATATGTTCAATTGGAAATGTCTTTGATACAGCAATGATTTTTGTATCAGAATTTATTGCGCTTATTTCTTTACTTATTAGTATAAGATTATCAACAATATTATGCATATAAATTTTAAAGTTTATTATTTCATAGAAAATTTTAATTTGAAAGAATTATCAAGTATTAATAGACCTATAAATATTATCTTTAGAAATTATCATAGTAATAATTATTTAAAGGATTTAATAAAAACTAGAAATTACTGCAAAAAAAAAGGGTTTAATATATTTTTATCAAATAATTTACATCTAGCTATAAAACTCAAGCTAGACGGGGTTTATTTACCATCATTTAATAAAAGGTTAATTTACAAAAATTTAAGTTTAATAAAAAAATTTAGATTTATTGGTTCAGCTCACAATATTTCAGAAATTAAAATTAAAGAAAAACAAAATTGTGAGGATATATTCTTAAGCCCTATTTTTAAAACAGATAAAAATAAAGACTATCTTGACACTATTAAATTTAACCTTCAAACTTTAGGAATAAAAAAAAATATTATTGCTCTTGGTGGGATAAATACAAAGAATTTAAAAAAAATAAATCTTACAAAATCTCAGGGAATAGCTTCAATATCGTGGATAAAAAAAAACGGCCTAAAATAAATTTCAGGCCGTTTTAAATTTTTAAATCTTAAAAGTAATTAGAACGCAAAATTAACTGCTAATTCTGTTACTTCGTCTGACTTAGCGTTTGAGTCCCAACCAGGATTATCAGTATCTGTTTGATAACCTTTGATTGACATAGAACCCATTGTGTAAGCGAATTGGATTGAAGTTGAAGACATTTCTACGTCTGCAATTTCAGTTCCACTAGCAACATTAGACTGTTCGTCATATGTTTCTTCTAGTTCACCCCAAGAAAGTGATAAATTTTCATTTACGTTAAACGCAATTGACATTTTTTCAAATTCAAAGTTACCAGTCGCTGCTGCAATAGTTTTTGCAGATGTAGCTGGAGTTGATGTTCCGCCTGTAGCTGTAGCTTTACCATAGTCTAAACCACCAGTTTGGTAACCAACTGATACTGGTCCAAATGAGTAGTTAGCATACCAAGAAGCTGTCATTGCATTTCTCTCTCTAGCTGACTCACCTCTGTCGTTTTCAACTTCTTCACCGAACGCACCAGCTGATAAACCAGCGAATGATACGTTAATACCAGCTGTTGTTGCTGAACCGTAACTTGCTGATTGAGCTGCAACTCCACCTTCGCCAGTTGCTGCATCACCTGCTTCTGGAGAATATCCAAGCATAAATGATACTGAACCACCACCTAAATCAAATGATGGAGAAGAATACATTACAGAGTTTCCATCTGATAATGCACCCAAGCTGTCGATAGCAGTTGTTGTTTTCATACCATCGTGGTTTTCTTCGTAAGCTCTTGGAGTTACATCGTCAAATGCACCACCAACGTTAGCTAAACCATTACCAATAGCAATCGAACCTAAACCTCCCATACCTAACGTTACGTTAGAAGATGAGATACCAGTGTCTTCAATTAAGATCATAGTTGTTGAAACTGTGAAACCGTTATCTAATTCACCTGAACCAGAAAACGTAATGTCATGGTTATAACCATAACCTTCATCAGTTCTTACACCTACTTCTTCAGATGACCAAGTATAACCAGCGTCACCTGATGCAGTAATTTCACCTGCATAAGCTGAACCAGCAACTAAAGATGTTCCTAAAGCTGTTAGTCCAATTTTTTTTAGTGTATTCATAATAAATACTCCTTTTGTTAATTATTCACATGAATGTTGGTTTTATACCTAAAAATAGACCCTTAGTTTATATTTTAGAGTCAAAAGAGAGGAAAAAATTACATTATGTTGCAAAAATATCACCGTTAAAACATCGATTTTTCTTGGTTTTTTCATTTATGTGTCATTTTAAGTATTTTTCATGAATTACCTACTTTTAGATGTGTTTTTTCAATAAAATCATTAAAAACTGTAATATCTAACCATGAATATCAAATATTTATTAATAAGCTTATTATTCATCTCTTTGCTAGTTCTACCTAGCTGCAAAAATCCTTTTCGCTATACGGATGCTCGTGAAGTTCCGGTTGATGCGAAGGAACGAGTAAAAAAAAATATTGAAGAAGGTAGAGGTATTTCTATTTTAGGTGGAAAGAAAAAAGGAGGTGTATTTGATTTTGCATCATCAAATGAACTTTGGAGAGCATCTATTGACGTATTAGACTTCGTGAGTTTCACAAACGCAAGTTATTCTGGAGGAATTTTAATTACAGATTGGTTTTCAGGAAACACAAACTCTGAAGAAAAAAGCAAACGGGATTTGAAAATAACAGTTCGATTTATGAGCAATGAAATCAGAGCAGACGGAATAGAAATTATTATTCATGAAAAAATCTGTGAGGATAAATCTAAGCTAAACTGCAGTATTAACAAAATTAAATCCAGTATAGGAAATGATATCAAGTTGGCAATTTTAAAAAAAGCTGCACTCTTGAAAAAAGAGTCTGAAAAAAAAACTAAAAATTAATAAATTTTGGTTCCTTCTTTAAAAACTTATGGAGAGATATAATTTTAAAAAAATTGAAGAAAAGTGGCAAGATTTTTGGACTAAAAATAAGTCTTTTAAATCTCAAATAAATCCTAAATTAAAAAAATTTTACTGCCTTGAAATGTTTCCCTATCCATCTGGCAAAATTCATATGGGACACGTTAGAAATTATACTATAGGAGATGTATTATCCAGGTATAAATCAATGCAAGGTTTTAATGTGCTACATCCTATGGGCTGGGATTCTTTTGGAATGCCTGCAGAAAACGCAGCAAGAGAAAACGATCTACATCCAAAAGATTGGACAGAAAAGAATATTTCAGTAATGAAAAAACAATTAAAAAGTCTAGGGCTTTCAATAGATTGGGATAGAGAAATTTCAACATGCAATGAAGATTATTTCAAACATCAACAACTTTTTTTTATAGAAATGTTTGAAAAAGGTCTCGTTTACAGAAAAGAAAATTATGTGAATTGGGACCCAATTGATCAGACTGTTTTAGCAAATGAGCAAGTAATTGATGGTAAAGGTTGGAGATCTGGTGCAGTAGTTGAAAGGAAAAAATTAAATCAATGGTTTTTTAATATTTCTAAATTTTCAGACAGCCTTTTAGAAAGTTTAAATAGTCTAAAAAATTGGCCTAAAAAAGTTAAAACAATGCAAGCAAATTGGATTGGAAAATCCCTTGGGTGTGAAATAAATTTCAAAATCAATGGAGATGTTCCAATTAATGAAATTAAATGCTTTACAACTCGACCTGATACTTTGTTTGGTTTCTCTTTCTTGGCAGTTTCTGTAGATCACCCTATTTCAAAATTTTATCAAGATGATCCTAAATTCAAAAAATTTAAAATTGACTGTTCAAAAACAGGCACGACCGAAGAGTCGATTGCACAAGGTGAGAAAATTGGGTTTAAAACAAATTTACTTGCCACAAACCCACTAAATGAAAATGAGAAAGTTCCCGTGTACTTTGCAAATTTTGTTCTTATGGACTACGGATTTGGCGCTGTATTTGGTTGTCCTGCCCACGATCAAAGAGATTTAGATTTTGCACTTAAATATAATTTGCCAGTTAAGACTGTTGTAAAACCACCAGAAGAAAATGATGACTTTAAGATTGGCAAAGAAGCTTACACTGGTGGAGGTTTAATAATAAATTCAAAATTTCTGGACGGATTAAAAGTTCCAGATGAATCAATTGTTAAAACTATAAATATAATCGAAGAGAAAAAAATCGGAAAAAAAACAATTAATTTTAGATTAAAGGACTGGGGTGTCTCTAGACAGAGATATTGGGGTTGCCCAATACCAATGGCATATGACAAAGATGGCAATGTTCATGCTATTCCAAAGAATAAACTTCCAATTAAATTACCAGAAAAAATAAATTTAAAAGCTAAAGGTAATCCACTTAATTTCGAAGATGAATGGAGAAAAATTAGCATTAATGGTGTAGAATGTTTAAAAGAAACAGACACGCTAGATACTTTTGTAGATTCTTCATGGTATTTTTTAAGATTTTGTTCACCAAATGATAAAGAATATGGATTTGATATCGAAGCTGCTAAATATTGGATGCCAGTTGATCAATATATTGGGGGTGTTGAGCATGCAATATTGCATTTACTTTATTCAAGATTTTTTATGAGAGCAATTACCTATAAAAACGAAAATTTTTCATTGTCAGAACCATTTGAGAATTTGTTTACTCAGGGAATGGTATGTCATGAAACTTATAAGGATAAAAATAATAACTGGTTAAGTCCAGATGAAATTGAAACTAATGATGGGAAAAATTTCTTCAAAAAAAATGATCCAAATAATATAGTTTCAGTTGGTCCAGCTGAATCCATGTCAAAGTCTAAAAAAAATACTATTGACCCAGCTGAAATGATTAAAAATTATGGTGCAGATGCTGTTAGATTGTTTATTTTATCTGATAGCCCTCCTGAGAAAGATGTTCAATGGTCTGAACAAGGTATGCTTGCATCTTATAAGTTTATTCAAAAATTTTGGTTAATAAATAATCGTATTAAAGAAAAAATAGAAGCATCTTCGAATAGTAATAATCAAGAGGGTGATTTAGATTTAACAAAATTTACAAATCAATTAATTAACAAGATTGATAATAATCTAGAAAAATTTAACTATAACGTAATCATAGCTAATATGCATGAAACTTATAATTATTTAAACAAAATTTTAAGTGGTCAATTTAGTAGGAAAGTTTTAATAGAAAATTATAAAAAAATTTTAACAGTTATGACTCCAGTCATTCCACATCTTATAAACGAGTGTTTTGAAATTAATAATTTTGATATTTCTCAAAAATGGCCACTGGTAGATAAAAAATATCTAGATGAGGAGACAGTTTATATAGTTGTGCAAATTGGTGGGAAAAAAAGAGGGATGATTGAAACTAAAAAAGATACTGAAGAAAAAACAATTATGGATCTAATATTAAAAGAAGATAAAATAAACAAAAACATAAAAAATAAAAAGATAAACAAAGTTTTTTTTGTTAAAAATAGACTGATTAATATTTTATTAAATGATTAAAAAAATTATTTTACTAAGCTTTTTAATTCTAGTTTTAAATAACTGCGGATATACGCCAATTTACTCTAAACAAAGCCAAGACTTTCAAATTAGTAAAATTGAAACATCTGGAGAAGTAAAGGTAAATAAATTACTTTATAATAAGCTTAAAATTTACAGTGATAACCCTAATGCTAGAAAAACTTTTAATTTAAATATAAATTCATTATCTACTAAAACAACAATCGCAAAGGATAAGAAAGGAAACCCTACGCAATTTTCTATTGAACTTTCAATTACCCTTCAAATCACAGATGGTTTAGATAATAAGGTAGATAGAATTTTTTCAGAAAGCAGCACTTACGACAATAATGACAACAAATTTGATTTAAGAAAATATGAGGACAACTTGATAGAAAATATGACTGATAAACTATTTTCTGAGATAATATTATTTATACAAACTGGAAATCTTTCATGATTCTAAAACCTTACCAATTATCAAAAATAGTTGAAAAAAATTCAAATTTTTTTTTATTTTATGGACAAAATGAGGGACACAAAAATGAAGCAATCCAACAAATTTTGAACATGGATTTTACAAAAAATATTTTTAAATATGAAGAGGATGAAATATTTAAAAATTACAATAATTTCATTAGTGAGATATCAAACAAATCTTTTTTTGATGACAAAAAAATAATTATTATTTCAAGAGTTAGTGAAAAAATATATTCATTGATAGATGATGTTATGGACAAGGATATTGAGGATATAAAAATTATAATAAACTCAAAACCACTTGATAAAAAATCTAAATTAAGGTCAAATTTTGAAAAAGAAAAAAAATTAGTTTGTATTGCTTTCTATGACGATAACAGTACTACACTTGCAAACTTAGCAAACAAATTTTTCCTTGAAAATAAAATTCCAATTTCAAGGGAAATCCTCAACCACTTAGTGGAAAGATGTAGAGGAGATAGAATGAATTTAAAAAACGAAATATCTAAAATTGAGGTTTTTTTAAAGGACAAAAAAAAAATATCTCTTAATGAAATTTTAAAATTAACAAATCTAGCAGAAAATTATAGTTTTTCTGAATTGGCAGATGCATGTTTAAGTAAAAATAAAAAGAAAACTCTGTTAATTATTAATGAAAATAATTTTTCTTCTGAAGATTGTGTAGCAATACTAAGAATATTTTTAACTAAAGCTAAAAGAATTTTTGCACTTAAGACTATGGAAAATGGAAATATGAACATTGATGAATGTTTATCAAATTACAAACCTCCCATATTTTGGAAAGATAAGGAAATTGTAAGACAACAGATAAATAATTGGAGTATAGAAAAAATAAGTAAACTCATTATTTTTATTAATGATTTAGAGCTTTTAATTAAAAAAAATAGTTTAATTTCTGTAAATTTGTTAAACGATTTTATTTTAAGCCAGTTTGAAACTAATAATTAGCTTTTATTATATAAATTATCTTATTTAGTTGATCGAGATCTTTATAATTAAAGGATATTGAGCCTGAATTATTTTTTTTATTTTTAATAGAAACCCTTATACCCAACTTATTAATTAAGTTTTCCTCAAGATCAGTTAGATTAGCATCTTTAGAAGGTAATTTGATTTTTTTTGGTTTTTTAAATAAATTTACTAAACTCTCTGCTTGTCTAACTGATAATTTTTTATCAACAATTTTTTTTGCCAAAAGATTGGCATTATCCATGCCTACTAATACTTTGGCATGACCTTGAGTAATTTTACCTGCCTCGATTAAATTAATTACGTCCTTTGGTAGAGACAATAGTCTTAAACAATTTGCAATGTGTGTTCTGCTCTTTCCAATAAATTTTCCAACTTTTTCTTGATCATAAGCGAATTCATCCATTAATCGTTTGTAACCCGCTGCTTCCTCTATTGGGTTAAGATCACTTCTTTGCACATTTTCAACTATAGCAAACTCTAGTGCTTTGATATCATCGGCCTCAATAATAACAGCTGGTATTTCATTCAGTCCTGCATTTTGAGATGCAAGCCATCTTCTTTCACCAGCAACAATTTCGAACT
Organism: uncultured Pelagibacteraceae bacterium; assembly: GCA_902574525.1. Classification (GTDB taxonomy): domain Bacteria; phylum Pseudomonadota; class Alphaproteobacteria; order Pelagibacterales; family Pelagibacteraceae; genus Pelagibacter. The sequence goes on along the minus strand of CACGNQ010000002.1, from coordinate 28,205 downwards.
TGTCGTCAAATTCCTTTGATTTCCTCACTATTATTGGCTGAACTACACCTCTTTCTCTAATCGAATTTGTGAGTTCATCTAAGTCATCTTTATTAAAAATTTTTCGTGGCTGAAACTTGCCTCTAACTATTTCACTTAAAGAAATTTTATTTTTGATTGATGTATTTTTAGTATCTCCTATTAATGAAGATATTCCTCTGCCTAAACCTTTTTTGGATTTAAAAATACTCAAGCTGCGCTCTCCATTAATTTTTCTTGATTTAAAAATTCTTCAGCTAAACTAAAATATGATTTACTTCCAGGGCAAGTTTTGTCATATATTAAAACTGGGATTCCGTGAGAGGGAGCCTCAGATAATCTAACATTTCTTGGTATTACCGTATTATAAACTTTATCTTTAAAATAATCCCTCGCCTCTTTTTCTACCTGACTCGAAAGTTTATTTCTCTTATCGTACATTGTTAAAATTATACCCCTGATTGATAGATCTGAATTTAAGCTTTCCTTAACCCTGTCTATAGTTTTAACTAATTGGGTTAGGCCTTCTAAAGCAAAGAATTCTGTTTGGAGAGGGACTATTAATGAGTTTGATGCCACTAGAGCCATAACGGTAAGTAGACTCAAAGATGGGGGGCAATCAATGAAAATGTGAGTATAATTTGAGCTATTTTGTTTAAAAAATAAAGATAATTTGTCTCTTAAAATAAAAGCTCTACCATTATCACTTGCGGTTTCTACTTCTAGTCCTGAGAGATCAACGTTTGAGGTGATTATATCTAAATTATCAATTTGAGTATTTTGAATTATTTCTGAAATATTTTTTGAACCATTTAAAGCATTATAAATATTTTTATCAGTTCCATCAATGTTGGAATGGCCTAAACCGGTTGTTGCATTGCCCTGAGGGTCGAGATCTATTACTAATATTTTTTTGTTTTTAGAAGCTAGGCCTGCAGCTAAATTAATAACGGTTGTTGTTTTACCTACACCTCCCTTTTGATTTATTACTGAGATTATTTTACTTTTCATTTTTTTTTAAATTACTTATTTTGATTATTTTTGACTCTGAGCTTGTGATGCTTTTTTTTTCTTTGTAAGTGAAGCTCCAGTTAAACAAAGCTTTTTCTAAAATATCTTTTTTATTTTTTCCCAAAAAAATTATTATACTCTTAAATTTTTTGAAATTTTTCTCTGCTAAATCTAAAACGATTGGCAGAGGTTTGAAAGCCCTGGTGATTATTAAGTCTGTCTCTATATTTTTTTCCTTAAATATATCTTTTTGATAAATATCAGCATTCAAATTTAGTTTTTCCTTAACAGAAAATAGAAATTCGCATTTTCTAAAACTTTTTTCATAAAGATGAAATTTCATATCTGGTTTTTTTACCTTCATTATAATTGCAAGAACAATTCCAGGAAGGCCTGAACCAGATCCAATATCAGAACAGATATTATAATTTTCGTCAATAAATTCAATGGTTTGCGCACAGTCTACAATGTGTCTTTGTCTTATTTCTCCTTCTGTTGATTTGCTGATTAAATTAATTTTGCTGTTTTCTTTTTTCAATAATTCACAGTAGGCCTCTAACTGTGGAAATGTTTCACGTGAAACATTTAGAGGCTCAAGATGTTTATATTCTAATATATTCGAATCGATCAAGCTATCTTCTTAATAGACTTTCTTTTAACATGAGACAACAAAATATATACAGCAGCTGGAGTTATTCCATCAATTCTTAGAGCCTGACCCATTGTTTTTGGTCGAATTTTCTTAAATTTGGATTTTACCTCGTTAGAAAGTCCGCTTAAGTTGTCATAATTGACAGCCTCTGGTATTTTTAAATTCTCATCCCTCTTAAATGCCAATATATCGGATTTTTGCTTTGTTAAATAACCCCTGTAATGAGCATTAATTTCCAACTGTTCGTCTATTTCTTTTGATTTATAGGGTATTTCAGGCCATATTTCTCTAATTTTACTCATTTTTACACCTTTTTGACTCAATATTTGTTCAGCATTTCTGCTTATACCATCTTTAGCTATATTTACCCCGTATTTAGAAACTTTTGAAGGTGAAATACTTGAATTAAACATAAATTTAGTCAATTTTTGGAGGTCTTTGGACTTTTGATTATATATATTCTTCCTAAAATCCTGAATAAGGTCTATATCAATTCCCTTTTTGGTTAATCTCAAATCTGCATTGTCTGCTCTAAGACTTAACCTATACTCAGCTCTTGAAGTAAACATTCTATATGGTTCTGCTACCCCTTTTGTGACAAGATCATCTATCATAACACCTATATATGCTTCGGATCTATCAAGAATAAATGGTTCCAAATTTTTAACTGAGAGCGCCGCGTTTATTCCTGCGATCAAACCTTGTGCAGCTGCCTCTTCATAGCCTGTAGTTCCATTTATCTGTCCAGCAAGATAAAGGTTTTTTATTTTTTTTGTTTCAAGTGTTAGAAAAAGTTCACGCGGATCTACATAATCGTATTCGATTGCATACCCCGGACGCAATATTTTTACATTTTCTAAACCATTGATATTACTACATATTTCAGCTTGAATTTCAGCTGGAAGAGAAGTTGATATACCATTAGGATAAATCGTATTATCATTAAGCCCCTCCGGTTCAAGAAATATTTGGTGTCTTAATTTGTCAGAAAATTTAAAAATTTTATCCTCAATTGAAGGGCAGTACCTTGGTCCAACACCCTTTATACTGCCTGAGTACATGGCACTAGATTTGATATTCTTTAAAATGATATTATGTACTTTATGATTAGTATAAGTCATCCTGCATGAGACTTGTTGGTTATCATTTTTTTTTGTTAGAAAAGAAAAAAAGTAAGGATCAACATCCGCATGCTGTTCTTCCAAACTTTCGAAGTTTATTGTCTTGCTGTCCAATCTTGGTGGTGTCCCTGTCTTAAGTCTTCCGATTGCAAAATTATATTTTTCTAATTGTTCTGATAAACCTGTTGTTGGTTTCTCATTAAATCTGCCTGCTGGTGTCTTCTCATCGCCTATATGTATCAAACCATTTAAAAATGTCCCCGTAGTAAGTATAAGCTTGTTGCATGTAATTTTCTGTCCTGACTGTGTAATAATTCCTTTTACAACGTTTTTATCAAATATGAACTTAATTACAGGATCTGAAAAAACGTTTAAATTACAATAGTTTAGCAGTTTTTCTTGCATATATTTTTTATATAATGATCTATCACTTTGTGTTCTTGGTCCTCTTACTGCTGGGCCTCTGCTTCTATTTAAAAGCCTAAACTGTATACCTGATTTATCTGCTACTACTCCCATTACACCATCTAAAGCGTCAATCTCTCTAACGAGATGTCCTTTGCCTAATCCGCCAATAGCAGGATTGCATGACATTTCTCCTATAGTTTCTATTTTATGGGTAAACAATGCTGTGTTAATACCTAGTCTTGCGGATGCTGCAGCTGCCTCGCATCCAGCGTGACCACCACCTATTATCACTACATCAAAAAAAACATCTTTTGTCATACTGAAAATATAGTTATTTTTTTTTATTTGCCAATACAGAAGTCTTTGAAAATACTACCAAGTACTTCCTCAACGTCAACTTTTCCTACCAGCATTCCTAAATGCCTAGTTGCCAGTCTAAGATCCTCTGCAGCCTTATCATAATCTTTCTCGTTCTTTTTTTTAAATTCATCTAAGTGTATAACACATTGCTCTAGATGCTGCCTATGTCTCTCGCGTGTTATTATTGTATCCTCAACACTTACAAATTTGTCTATTAATTTTTTTTTGATTTTTTCAATTAGCCTCTCAATATTAGATTCATTTTTAATTGAAATCTCCAAGGGTTGGTATTTATCAAGTTCTTTACTTTTCTTTAGACCAAGATCGGATTTATTAATGACAAATATCGATTTTTTAAGATTCAAATCTTGCAAAAAGTCAATAAAATCAACACTTTTAGGCTCAAAAACTAAGATATTTAAATCAGCATCTTCTGCTCTTTTAAGAGCTAATTTTATACCCTTTTTTTCTATTTCATTTTTAGAATTTCTTATTCCAGCTGTGTCAGACATTACTACGGGAAAACCTTCGATAGTTAAATGGACCTCAATTATGTCTCTTGTAGTTCCAGCAATTTCAGAAACAATTGCTACCTCCCTATTCGAAAAATAATTAAGTAAACTTGATTTTCCTGCGTTGACCGGACCAAGTATTGCTATCTTAAAGCCTTCTCTAATTCTTTCTCCTACTTTACTATCATCTAAGATTTTTTTAATTTCAAACTTAACTGCTTCGGTGTTTTTTTTTATATTTTTTAAAATATCAGTCGGTAAATCTTCATCTGGGAAGTCTATTTTAGCTTCTAAATTAGATAATATTTTTAACAAAATTTTACGCCATGAATTAAACTTATCAGAACTTTTGCCACCCATTATTTTTAATGCTTGCCTTCTCTGTATCTCAGTCTCAGATGCTATAAGATCACCAATCGCCTCTGCTTTTAGTAGATTTATTTTTTCATTTTGAAATGCTATTTTGGTAAATTCTCCAGGTTCTGCAAGTCTACAGTTTTTAATTTTTGAAATATTGTCTAAAATTGATTGAATTACAGCTTTACTCCCATGCACATGAAGCTCAGCCATATTCTCACCTGTGTAGCTATTTGGCCCTGGGAACCATATTATTATTCCTTCATCAATCAACTCCTTAGAGTCAATATTAAGAATTTTCCTAAGAGTTGCGACTCTCGGAATAGGTAAATTTTGTTTGGTTAAAAATAATATTACTTTTTCGGTTTCAGAGCCTGATATTCTGATAACCGCTACTCCTGACAAACCAGGACCAGATGATAAAGCATATATGGTCATAATATTTATTATTATATATAGTTATTTTTTAATGAATATAACTAAATGAAATTATGATAATATGGATTGCTTCATATCCAAAAAGCGGAAATACATGGTTAAAGTTATTTCTCTCTGCGTACTTGGGAAATCATAAAGATCCAAATACTTTTGATATAAATAAAGTGATGATACCATTTTCATTATTTCCAACCAATTCATTAATCAAAAAATTTGATGTAGATTATTCTAATTTTAACAATTTATCAAAAAACTGGTTACCTATGCAGGAATATTTAAATTTAACAGCTTCAAAAATCTTTGTGAAAACCCATAATGCAATGTGCACAATTAATGGGAATCCTTTTACAAACTCAAAGCAATCTTTAGGAGCAATATATTTGGTAAGAGATCCTAGAGATATTATTATGTCCTATTCTGATCATCTTCAAAAAACTCACGAAGATGTTGTTAAAAATCTTTTAAGCAGCAACACATTTGAGGAAGGTATTATTGATAGTAAGAAATATAATTTTACATTATTAGGATCCTGGAGTGACCACTATAACTCATGGAAGAATTTTAAGGGAATAAATGTTTTAGTTATAAAATATGAAGATTTAGTTAACAATACTTTTTTAACGTTTGAAAAAATTATAAAATACTTAAGCTCAATTATAGAAATATCTGTAAATGAAGATAGGATTAATGAGTGTATTGAAATAACTAAGTTTGATAATTTAAAAAATATAGAGCAAAAAGATGGTTTCAATGAAAAAGGCTACGGAAAATATTTCTTTAGAGTTGGTAAGGTCGGAGATTGGAAAACAAAGTTGAATAAAGAACTTGTTAAGAAAATTGAAAAAAAATTTTACAAAGAAATGATTGAACTTGGTTACTTAGATTAATTTTTTATTTTATTTAATTTTTCAGTGAAATTGTCGCAAAAATCTTGAGTATCAAAAAGAGGTGATTTAATTATCTTAGATCTTAGATCTTTTCTTAATTTTTTTAAGGTTTCAATTCCACCACTTGAGATAAAATTTAAAGCAATTGAAATATATTCTTCTTTTGTATCCGCAGTAAATTCATTTAAACATGCATTTTTGTTTATACTATAACCACATCTTGATATAAATTTATCTCCTTTTAAAGTAATTACAGGTACTCCCATCCATAAAGACTCGAAAGTTGTTGTAACTCCATTATATGGAAATGTATCTAACCCTAAGTCAATATTTAAATATTGTTCTAAGTGTTTTCTTTTATCTTTTTCATAATTAAGAATAATAATTCTATTTTCGTCTATTTTATTTTTAAATTTTTTTATTAAATATTTTTTATAATTTTTATCTGCACTAACCGAATTTTTTAAAACTAAATTAGAATTAGTAAATTTAGTTAAAATTTTACTCCATATTTCTATTGTATCTTCGGATATTTTTAGGAAGTTATTAAAACAACCAAAATTAAAAGTATTTTTACCAATAAAAGGTAAATCATTCACTCTCACGTCGTCTAATTTTGACAATGAGTTCCAAATTTTGGGCATTTTAATTATGTTGCCGCTATTTAAATTATTTTTGTGTTCAATTACATTTTCATCAACGACCATGTAGTCTATTTCGTCAATATATGTATTATTACAGTAACCAAGCCATGAGAACTGGACAGGAACTGGTTTATTTTTGAATACTTGTAGTCTATTACCAGTGGAATATCCACCAAGATCTAAGAGATAGTAAATTTTTTTTGAATATATCAAGTCACTTAAATCTTTATCATTCAGATCTGAAACATCATACCATTCTGTAAATGAATTTTTTAATTCAGAAGTAAAAAAATCATTTTTATTATTTTTAAATAAATTAAACGCTATTGTTTTAAAATTTTTTTCGTTGAGTTTTTTAATAAAATCTTTTAAAAAATATCCTACTGAATGATCTCTAAGATCATTAGATAGAAAACCAATTTTAGCTTTATCATGTTCATCACTTACAATGTTATAATTGGTTATATTTTTGCTAAGAATGTCATCGTAGAGTTTGCAATATTTTTTATATTCTTTATCAGAATATTTATTTGAGTAATTTAACAAGAAAATTAGTGCAGCTAAGTCATTCAAGCGGTGCTTACCAGTTTCAATGAGTTTTTTATGAAAATAAATAGTATCTTCTAAAAAACCTGCACTAAAACAAAGATCCGCTAAAGTTAATATGACCTTATCATTTTCTGGAAATTTTAAATTATAGTTTTTAAGTAAGGTTATTATATTCTGAAAATCTTTATTTATATAAGATAATCTTGATAGGTTTAACAAACTATGAAGATAATATTTGTCAATCTCAACAGCTAAATTAAAATAATTTATAGCCTCGTCATTTTTTTTATTTGTAGCCTCTATAATACCCAGAATATTATATAAATAAGGATCTTTTTTCTCCTCTTCGCCAAGCAGATTTATTTCAAATTTTATACTTTCAAATTGTTTGTTTTTAAATAACTCCTCAATTTTTTTATAAAAAATATTATCCAAATTTAAATATAGACGTCTTTAAGATGGTTTATTCATTGAGTTGAAAAATTCTGAATTATTTTTAGTATTCTTCAATTTCGAATTAATAAATTCAATTGCATCCATTGATCCCATAGGAGCAATAATTCTTCGTAATACATTCATTTTTTGAAGATCAGCTTTATCAAATATTAGTTCTTCACGTCTTGTTCCAGATTTTGTGATATCAATCGCAGGATAAATTCTTTTTTCTGAAATTTTTCTATCTAATATAGTTTCGCTGTTACCAGTACCTTTAAATTCCTCAAAAATAACCTCATCCATTCTACTTCCAGTATCAATTAAAGCAGTCGCAATAATTGTCAAAGATCCACCTTCTTCAATATTTCTTGCAGCTCCAAAAAATCTTTTTGGCCTTTGTAAAGCGTTTGCATCAACACCACCTGTTAAAACCTTTCCTGAACTTGGGACAACTGCGTTGTAAGCTCTTCCCAGTCTAGTTATCGAGTCTAGAAGTATTACTACGTCTTTTTTATGTTCGGTTAATCTTTTGGCTTTCTCTATAACCATTTCAGCAACAGCAACATGTCTTTGAGCTGGCTCATCAAAAGTAGAGCTTATTACTTCTCCCTTAACAGTTCGCTGCATATCAGTAACTTCCTCTGGTCTTTCATCAATTAACAAGACCATCAAATAACATTCTGGATGATTTGCGGTAATAGAATTTGCAATACTTTGCAAAATCATTGTTTTACCTGCTTTTGGAGGAGATATAATTAATGATCTTTGTCCTTTTCCAATTGGACTTACCAAATCAATTAATCTAGGTGTTAAATCTGGTTTTTTTTCTATTTTTGTACTCTCAACTTCCATACTTAATTGTTGATTTGGATAAAGCGGAGTTAAGTTATCAAAGGCAATTTTATGGCGAGACTTGTCGGCATCTTCTAAATTAATTTTTGTTACTTGAAGTAAAGCAAAATATCTTTCCCCGTCCCTCGGTGCTCTCACAGGTCCCTCGACGGTATCTCCTGTTCTCAAACCAAATCTTCTTATTTGGCTTGGACTGATATATATATCGTCCGGACCAGGTAAATAGTTGGACTCCATAGCTCTTAAAAAACCAAAACCATCCTGCAACATTTGCAAAACTCCACCCCCTGTAATTTCTTCTCCCTTTTCTGCCAATTTTTTTAAAATAGAAAAAAGAATTTCTTGTTTTCTTAAAGTACTAGCATTTTCAATACCAAGCTCTTCGGCTTGGGTTATTAGGTTTTCTGATGATTTTGATTTAAGTTCTTCAATATTCATATTTTTAGGGAGGTTTAATTAATAATATATATATCTTTATTTGATTTTTCAATAGCTATAGAGGCTTAAAAACTACAACAAATATGATTAATATTAATAATAATGTTGGTATTTCATTAAATACTCTATAAAATTTAGATGAAAATTTATTCTCATTTGTTTTAAATTTATTCAAACATGTGCCCAAGAAAAAGTGGTAGAAAGTTAAAATTGTTACCAAAATAAGCTTTAAAATTAGCCAGTAATTAGAAAGTTGATCAAACCCAATACTGCTTATAAGCAATAAACCAAAAATCCATGACAGAATCATGGCTGGCATCATAATATAGTTATAAAGTTTAAATTCCATCGTTTTAAAAACCTCACTAACACTTTTTTCATCACTCTTTTCTGAATGATACACGAAAATACGTGGAAGATATAACAAACCAGCCATCCAAGATATTACAGCTATTAAATGTAAGGCCTTTAATGTTAAATAAAAATTCATTTATTTATTATATATCTATTAACCAATAATTTTAGGAGCCTAATGTGATCATCGCTATCATTTAAACATGGTACAACATCAAAATTTTTTCCTCCTGAATTTAAAAAGCTTTCCTTTCCTTGAATAGATATTTCTTCGAGTGTTTCTACGCAGTCTGAAGAAAATCCTGGGCAGATAACCAAAATATTTTTTTTACCCAACGTAGGAAGTTTTTCTAAAGTTTTGTCTGTGTAGGGCCGCAACCATTCTTGGGGACCGAATCTTGATTGGAATGTAGTCTCTATCGGAATTTTAGTAAATTTTTCATTAATTAGCCTTGTAGTTTTCTGACAATAACAATGGTAGGGATCTCCTTTTTCAAAATATTTCTTAGGGATACCGTGGTATGAAGCTATAATTAAATCTGGAACCCAATTTAATTCTGAAATTTTTTTATTTATACTTTTAACAAGTGCGTCAACATATAGTGGCTCTGACTCGTAGTGAGGAATAATTTGTAAACTTGGTTGCCACCTAATTTTCATTAAAGTTCTATAAACTTCATCACAAACTGTTGCTGTAGTTGCGGCCGCATATTGAGGATAAAGAGGTAATACTATTAAATTTTCACACCCTTTTTCCTGTAGTTTTTTCATTACGTTTTTTATACTTGGGTTTCCATACCTCATAGCGTAGTCAATTATTATATTTTTGTTTGACATAGTCACTTTTAATTTTGCAGTTTGTTTTTCAGTATAATATCTTAACGGAGACATGTTTTCTTTTTTCATCCATATTTCTTTATAAGCTTTTGCTGTTTTTGAAGGTCTAAATGTTAAAATGAATATGTTAAGTATTAACTGCCAAATTATTGGGTTTACTTCAATAACCCTTCTGTCAGATAAAAACTCTTTTAAATATTTTCTTATATCTAACCAACTTGTTGAATCTGGTGTTCCTAAATTTACTAACATTACTCCGGTTTTCCCAAAGTTAATTTTTGGATGATTTTCCATTAAATTTTTTTATTATTTTAATTAAATACTCTACCATATTTGGGTCTGTTTGCGGGAGTACTCCATGTCCTAAATTGAATATATAAGGATGATTTTCAAAAACATTTAAATAATAGTTTGCTACTTTTTCCAAATTTTTTTTATTTGTTAACAAAACTTTAGGATCCATACCGCCTTGAATAGGTATGTTTATTTTTTTAGCAATTTTTTCTGGATTGACATTATAATCAATGCTTATAACGTTAGGTTTAACTATTTTAGTGTATTCATAATAGTTTTTTATATTTCTTGGAAAACATATACAAGGTTTGTTTATTGATTTTGTAAATTTTACTAATTTTTTTGTGGGGTTATAAATAAAATCTTCTAGATCATTTTCTTTTACTAATCCTGCCCAGCTGTCAAATATTTGAATTATATCCACTCCACTTTTAATCTGATATTTAATATGCTGTTCTAAAAAAACACTAATATGTTTAATCATATCTAATATTAAAGGTTTGTCAGATAAAATTTTTTTTAGCTTTTTTTTAGGTGAATTTTTATTAAGCATATAAATTAATAAAGTCCAAGGACCACCTACAAAACCAATCAAATCTTTTTTGTTAATTAAACTATCATTCCTTACTAAATTTATAGATTTATAGATCGAATCTAAATTTTTCTTAAACTGTAATTTAGGATATTTTTTAATTTGATCTAAACTTATAGAACCAAGACTAGGACCAAAATTTTTTTTAAATTCAACAAACTGATCTAATCCATACGGCACCATGAGAATATCTGAAAATATTATTGCAGCGTCTAAATTATATCTTTTAATTGGTTGTAAAGTTATTTCTTTAATTTTTTGAGCATTTAAACATAATTTTACAAAATCTGAATTTTTTTTTCTAATTTTTCTAAATTCAGGTAAATATCTTCCTGCTTGTCTCATTAACCATACTGGTTTAGTTAATTTGTCCTTTTTATAGATAACATTTTGAAGAGGGGACATATAAAATATATATTTAAACTATATTATTAGTATTTTGTCTTGTTAATTATGGTGATAAATTTTTATCAACACTTTTTATGTTTTTTCTCCACAAGATAAAAATTTATAATTTCTATTTAAATTAATTATTATTAAAATAGTTATATATTGTTGATAAAATTTATACATGTGGCTAAAATTGTTGATTAACTTGGTTTTTTCCCCTTAAAATATGTAGATATTCTAATTTTGAAAAAATTTGTTTATTATCAACTATTAATTTACAAATTATACATGAGCAATATATATCAAATATACCTAATTTCTGACTCAACGGGAGAAACACTTGACAGGATATTTCTAGCTTTAAAAGCGCAATTTAATAATTTTAATTATAAAACAAACCATTTTTCTTTTACTAGAACTGAAAATCAAATAATTAAAATATTAGAAAATTGTAAAAATAATCAAAAAAATATAATTCTTTATACTATTGTTGATAGCAAACTAAGTACATTTTTGAATAGTGAAGCACAAAAAAATAATATTCCATGTTTTAGTGTTTTGGGAGATTTAATAAATAATTTTTCTAAATTATTAAATCAAAATTCATTAAACCTTCCAAGCAGACAACATATATTGGATGATGATTATTATAAAAAAATTGACGCTATTCAATTTACAATGAACCACGATGACGGAAATGCCATGGGTGATATTGAAAAATCAGACATAATATTGATTGGTGTTAGCAGAACTAGCAAAACGCCAACTTCGATATATTTAGCTAATAAAGGTTATAAAGTCTCCAATATACCAATTGTAAATAAAAATTCTATACCAGAAAATGTAAAAAGAAATAAATTTAAAAAATGTATAATAGGTTTAATAGCAGAACCAAAAAGACTTGTTGAAATTAGAAAAAATAGAATGTCCAGTTTAAAAGAAACGGGAAATCAAAAATATACAAGTTTTCAAAAAATACAGGATGAAGTTGAAAGTTCTAAAAGCACTTTCATAAAGTTTAAGTGGCCAGTTATCGATGTAAGTAGAAAATCTGTTGAAGAGACAGCTGCATCTGTCATTAAAATTTATGAAATAAGTAATAAAAATGCCTGATATTATTTTAGCTTCTAAAAGCCAAGTTAGAAGAAACATATTAAAAAAAAACAATATTAATTGTTTGGTTAAACCATCTAATGTGGATGAAGAACCAGTGAAAACTAGCCTTATTAAAGAAGGGGCTTCTCCAGAGATAATATCAAAAAGCTTAGCAGAGCTAAAAGCGAATAAAATCAGTGAAAAAATGAATCAAGACCTAGTCCTCGGAGCTGATAGTGTAATTGATTTAAATGGAGAATTAATTTCCAAGCCTGAAAACAGGAAAGAAGCGCTAGAAATATTAAAAAAACTTAATGGAAAAAAACATGAATTAATTAGCTCAGTTTGTATATCAAAAAATGGCTCAATGATATGGAATTATACAGATAAAGCAGAACTAACTATGAAAAAAATGTCTGATGGCGATCTTAAAAATTATTTATCTAAAATTTCAGATGAAGCACTATACTCTTATAATGTTTATCAAATAGAAGGAGAGGGTAAAAATTTATTTGAAAAAATAGAGGGGGATGAGAACACAATTATGGGCCTACCAATAAAAAAAATAAAGGATTATTTAAACAAATGAAAAAATACATAGTTATTGGAAACCCCATAGCACATTCTTTGTCTCCATTGCTTCATAATTATTGGATAGAAAAAAATAAAATAAAAGCAGTTTATGATAAAATATTAATTAACAAAGGCGAAATTGAAAAAATAATATCAGAGATAAGATCTGAAAAACTGCATGGAGTAAACGTAACAGTTCCTTTCAAAAATGAAGTTGTATCGTTCATGGATATTTTGACAAAAGAAGCGGAAGAGACAAAATCTGTAAATACTATTTATTTAAAGGATCGAAAAATAATCGGTCATAATACAGATATTGCTGGTTTTGAACTTGCTATTAGATCGTACGGATATGACGTTAAAAAAAAAAATATTTTTATATTTGGGGCAGGAGGGGTAGTCCCTTCAATAATAGTAGCTTTAAAAAGAATGGGAGCTTTAAAAATATTTCTTTATAATAGAACTTTAACAAAATCTGAAAGTATAAAAAAAATTTTTAATACTGTTGAAATAATAGATAAAGATAATATTCCAGATGATGTGGATATGTTAATAAATGCATCAAGTTTAGGTATTAAGAGGACTGATAAAATTGATTTAAATTACAATAGAATAGGAAAAAATAAGTTTTATTATGACGTTATATATAATCCAACAGAAACAAATTTTTTAATGGAAGCAAAGAAAGCAGGAAATAAAGTTGAGAATGGCAAGAAAATGTTTATTTATCAAGCGCACCAGGCTTTCGCAATATGGCATAACGTTTTTCCAAAAATAGACGAAAAAGTTGAAAGTTTACTTAATAAATAATGATTAGAATTGCTGTAGTAGGTGAAATTGGCTCTGGTAAAACATATGTTGCAAAACTATTTGGCTTTCCAGTTTTTAATGCGGACAAAGAGGTTTCAAAAATTTATGGAAACAATCTTGTCGTTTTTAAAAAGCTTAAAAAAAAACTACCTAAATTTATTTTTTCTTTCCCAATTAAAAAAAAAGAAATAGGTAATGCGGTTAAAAATAATTTAAAAAATCTTAAAATTATCTCAAAAATAGTTCATCCAATTGTTAGAAAAAATATGTTTAAATTTCTGAAAAATAATAATTTTAAAAAAGCTGTTGTGCTGGATATTCCTTTATACTTTGAAAATAACTTAAATAAAAAGTCAGATATAGTAATTTTTATAAGCGCTAAAAAAAAACAGATCAACTCTGCATTAAGAAAAAGAGGTAAATCTGATTTAAAACTTCTTAAAAAAATAGGTAAATCCCAACTCTCCTTAAAGATGAAGAAAAAAAAATCTGACTATGTGGTTATAAATAATTTTAAAAGTGAAAATTTGAAAAATAAAGTTAAAATACTTAAATATAAAATCTTAGATAAATGAAAGATGTAATTCTTGATACAGAAACAACCGGTTTAGATGTTAAAGACGGGCATAGAATAGTAGAAATTGGCTGTCTGGAATTAGACAACTTTGTTTTGACTTCAAAAAAATTTCATTGTTATTTAAATCCTGAAAGAAAAGTATCGGAACAAGCCTTAAAAGTGCACGGTTATACCGATATATTTTTATCTTCACAAAAAAAATTTTCACAAATTGCCGAAGAATTTTTGAACTTTATAAAAGATAAAAGATTGGTAATACACAACGCAAGTTTTGATTTATCACATTTAAATAATGAATTGGCAATACTAGGTAAAAATAAAATAAGTACTAATAATGTTATTGATACACTTGAGTTAGCTAGGAAAAAATTTCCAGGTTCCCAAAACAGTCTCGATGCTTTGTGTAGAAGATATAAAATAGATAATTCAAAAAGAGAAAGGCATACTGCGCTTATAGATTGTGAGTTGCTTTCAAAAGTCTATATTAATTTAACTGATCAAAAAGAGCCATCTTTAGATTTTAAAATTGGGAGTCTTATTAAGGAATCTGAACATCCAAATGAAAAAATTAAATATTTTGATAAAGTTATTAAGCCAACTGAGGAAGAGCTAAAGTTACACAAAAATTATCTTAAAAATAATCTTAAAAAAAATTTCTTCAATTAAATTTTTCATTAAACAATTTTGTAAAATCTACTTTTTTATCAAATTTGACACCAGGATATCCGGAGTCGGTAATCATATTTATAAGTACTTTTTCAAGTTTCGGAAAAATTTCATTTTGAATATCACAAAGAATTATTTTCTGTAATTCTTTTTTCTCCTTAATGTCTTCACCTATCTTAACAATAGAACTATAGACTACTTCAAAATACGATTTTTTTTCCGTTTGGGATTTATCTTGAAACTTTAAAGTTGTATTTACTTCTATTAATTTATTTTTTAAAGGTTTTGAATTAATATCAATATCAAGTTCATATTTTGATATATTGTCTTTTGTATATAAGTAACTTTCAACATTTGGTGTCTCACTTGACAAATCTTTTACATAACCTGAAAGTATTTTATATTTCTCACTCATTTTTCTTGTTATCTATATCTTCAGACTCGCCTTCTATAAAGTCTTCTTTAAATTTTTCTTCTTTTGTATATTTTTTTGAATATTTATTTAGAATAACTTTTCTCGTTGGTGGAAAAATCATTAGAAATCCAATAAAATCTGTAGCAAAACCAGGAATAATTAAAAGTAATGCTCCAAACGCTAGAGCAGCACCAGAAACTATCTCATATATTGGCAGTTCATTCCTCATCATTTGGCTCATGCCTGATCGAAGAGTATTAAAGCCCTCATATTTAGCATAATAGATACCCACAAATGCAGTTAAAAAGATTAACGATATTGTGTAGAAAGCTCCGATTTTACCTCCAATTTCTATAAAAAGATAAATCTCGATGGCAGGAACTAAAATTATTAATAATAAAAACGCGTTCATTTGTCTTTTAAATAAATTGTTTGTTGAAATTAAATAACATAGTAAATATTATTGTACTATGAATTATAGTTTCGAGTATATAGATATAATACTTTTAGCAATGATTGCAGGTTTTATTTTTCTGCGATTGAGAGGTATTCTGGGAAAAAAGTCTGGTTTTGAGGACAAAATGTCAGCAGGTTTTGCTCATGACTTTCCAGCAGAGAAATCAAAAAAAACTTTAAATGAAAAAACATTTGATGAAAAAGCAAAAAAAGATTTTCTTTCAGGGGCAAAAATTGCATATGAAACAATTATTACTAGTTTCTCATCAGGAAATTTAAAAAATGTGAAACCACTTTTAGATAAAAAAGTTTATGATCAATTTGACGAAGCGATAAAAACAAGAGATGCTAGTGGGCAGGTATCAGAAACAACATTTATAGGAATAGATACTGCTGAAATCAAAAATCATGAAAATAAAAAAGGTTTTTTAGAAGTAACAGTCAGTTTTGTTAGCGAGATTATTTCATGCGTTAAAGATAAAGATAATAATATTTTATCTGGAGACCCAAAAAAAATCAAAAAAGTATTTGATACTTGGACATTCTCAAAAGACGTAACCTCAAATAATCCTAATTGGTTGTTAATTAGCACAGAAACTTGATTAAAAAAATTTCTGAAAAAGATAAAAAAGACTGGGAAAATTTTATAAAGAGTAAAGATAAGATCCATGACAAAGATATTTCTTATAAAAAAAAATTAAATAAGTATATTCATATGGAGATAGATTTACATGGTTATTCATTAGATGGTGCAAACAAAAAAATATTTGAATTTGTTAATGAATGTTACGATAAAAAAGTAAAATCAATAAATGTTATTACAGGCAAAGGCTTGAGATCAAAGAATTCAGATGACCCTTATTCATCAACTGATTTAGGAATTTTAAAACATTCTGTGCCAGAGTTTATAAAAAGTAATTTAGAATTAATGAAAAAGATTAAATCTATAAATTTTGATGAAAGTAACTCTAAAAATAAAGGTAGCTTTAATATTTATTTAAAAAAAAGTTAACTAATATGAAAAACTTTAAGCCAAGAATAAAGGCCAGATTAAGAAAAAGTAAAATTGATATTAAAAAAAATTTTTCTGTTGTAACTGAAAAAGCAAAAATTGTAAAAAGTCAAACCGATATTAAAAAAAATTTAAAAGACTTTTTTTATTGGGTAAAAGGAGCAGAGCTTGTAGAGTTAGAAAAATGTAATATCTCTGAAGATCCTGTTAGACCAGAATTAGACAACCTTTTTAGAACTAGCTACGGTAGAAAGATTTTTGGAGTTAAATTTAAAGATGAAATTTATGCAGTAATGTGTTTTGCATTTACAGATGAAATACCTAAATCTGTCGAGGAGCTTGAATTATTTAGTAAAGACGCATTTTTAAAGAATGTTCAAAGAGATCCAAATAAGGTTGGAAGAATAGCTATAGCTTATACAGTCTGGTCAAAGAAAAAAGGAGGGGGAAAGCTTATAGTTAAAGAGGTTTATAAAATGATAAAAAAGTCTAATCATTTGAATAGACTGGTTACTCTTTCTCCGTTAACTGATATGGCTAGAAAATTCCACTTAAGAAATGGGGCTGTCGAGTTACAAGTAAATGAAAATACTCAAAATTTTGAGTATAAAGTTATAAAATAAATTTTGATAAATCAGTATCTTTAACTAATTCACCTAAATTTTTCTTAATATATTCTGAGTCTACAATAATTTTCTCTCCAGATCTGTCCGTAGCTGTAAAACTAATTTCATCCAAGACCCTCTCAATTATAGTATGTAGTCTTCTAGCGCCAATATTTTCAACAGTTGAGTTTACCTCAGTAGCAATATTAGCTATAGCGTCAATTCCATCATCCGAAAACTCTAATTCTACATTTTCTGTTTTTAACAATGCTTTATACTGCTTGATCAAGCTATTATCTGGTTCTTTTAAAATTTTTTTAAAGTCATCGCTAGTTAAAGCTTCAAGTTCAACTCTTATTGGTAATCTTCCCTGCAGTTCAGGTAAAAGATCAGAGGGTTTTGCTAGTTGGAAAGCGCCAGAAGCTATAAAAAGTATATGATCAGTTTTTATTGGGCCATATTTTGTGCTTACGGTTGTACCCTCTATTAACGGCAACAGATCTCTTTGAACTCCTTCTCTAGATACGTCTCCACCAACCCTATCAGTTCTTGCAGAAATTTTGTCGATTTCATCAAGAAATACTATACCGTTGTCTTCTGTAGAATTTTTTGCCGACTTAATAATTTTGTCTTGTTCAATTAATTTATCAGACTCCTCATTAATCAAAATTTCATGAGATTCTTTCACAGTCATTTTTTTCTTTTTGGGTTTATTCCCCATACCTTTACCAAGCATCTCTCCAATATTTATCATTCCAACATTGGCCCCTGGCATTCCAGGAATTTCAAATGATGGCATTGAATTTGCTTCATTAACAGCAATTTCAATTTCATTCTCATCTAGATCTCCATTTCTTAATCTTTTTCTAAAGCTTTCTCTAGTTGCAACGCTTGCTTTATTCCCAACTATTGCATCTAAAACCTTCTCTTCAGCTTGCTTTTGAGCTTGTGCATAAACTTCTTTTCTTTTTTTAACCTTCTCCATTGCGATAGCTATTTCAAGTAAATCTCTTACTATTTGTTCGACATCTCTTCCCACATATCCAACTTCAGTGAATCTTGTTGCTTCAACTTTTACAAACGGAGCTTCAGCAAGTTTAGATAAACGCCTAGATATTTCTGTTTTTCCAACTCCAGTTGGGCCAATCATTAATATATTTTTTGGCAAAACTTCATCTTTCATATCACCTTTTAAAGCTTGTCTTCGCCACCTGTTTCTAAGTGCGATAGCAACAGCTCTCTTAGCTTTGTTTTGTCCAACTACAAATCTATCTAACTCTGAAACTATTTCTCTAGGAGATAGCGAGCTTATAAAAGTATCTTCTTGATTTTTTTTATCTTTTGGCACTAGAGGTGTAACATTATTTTTTTCCATTATATTTTCTCAATATTGACGTTATTATTTGTAAATACACAGATCTCTGATGCTACTTTAATAGCTTTCTTAGCGATCTCTTCCGCTGACAAATCTGTGTCCATCAATACTTTCGCTGATGCCAAAGCATAATTTCCACCTGATCCAATTCCTATAACATCACCCTCTGGTTCTAGAACATCACCAGTACCTGAGATTATAAAACTTTTTTCTTTATCTCCGATTGCCATTAATGCTTCTAATCTTCTTAAATATTTGTCCGTTCTCCAGTCCTTAGCAAGTTCAACAGCAGCTCTTGTTAAATTTCCTGCATGTTTTTCTAACTTAGACTCTAATCTTTCAAATAACGTTAGCGCATCTGCTGTCGATCCAGCAAATCCTGCGATCACATTTCTTTTCTCAATTTTTCTAACTTTATTTGCTGTACTTTTAATAACAGTATTACCCATGCTAACTTGACCATCGCTAGCAACTACAACGTTTTTATCTTTTCTAACTAATACAATTGTTGTCATATTTATTAGATGGATATTAATCCTAATAGTTCAAGTGTTTGATTACTTTTATTGATATAAGCAAATAATGAATATATACGTATTAAAATAATGAAGAGAAAAGCTGATATTACTAGAAAAACAAAAGAAACATCAATTAAAGTGGAACTTAATATAGATGGTAAAGGCCAATACAAAATTGACACAGGAATTGGTTTTTTAGACCATATGCTAGAACAACTATCGAAACATTCTTCAATTGATCTTAAAGTTAAAGCAAAAGGAGATACTCATATTGATTTACATCATACAACTGAAGACACTGGAATTGCTATTGGTGAATGCTTAAAGAAAGCATCAAAAAATTTCGTTGGTATTAAAAGATATGCGCACGCCTTGTTGCCTATGGATGAAACATTAACAAGGGTAGCAATTGATATGTCTAATAGACCATATTTAATCTGGAACGTTAAATTGAAGGTTGAAAAATTAGGTGAAATGGACACCGAGTTGTTCAAAGAATGGTTCCAGGCATTTGCTCAATCAGCTGGAATAACTATGCACATTGAAAATATTTATGGTGATAACAGCCACCACATAATCGAATCTTGTTATAAAGGACTTGCTAGATCACTTAGAGCAGCACTTGAATTAGATCCCAAAAATAAAAATACAGTGCCTTCTACAAAAGGTTCTTTATAAAAAAAGAATTAATGAAAGTCATAATCGTAGACTATAGCTCGGGCAATATAAGCTCTGTAATAAACTCATTTAAGGAAGTTGCTCAAGATAAAGCAACAATAGAAGTAACCTCAGATTTAAATAAAATCAAAGTATCTGATAAAATTGTTCTACCAGGACAAGGATCATTTAAAAGCTGCGTAGATGCTTTAAACAAAATCAGCGGTCTAAATGATACTTTAAATGAATTTGTTATAGCAAATAAAAAACCTATTTTGGGTATTTGTGTAGGATTGCAAATGTTTGCAGATGTTGGTTATGAAGAAACTGAAACAAAAGGTCTAGGATGGATTTCAGGTAAAGTGTCTAAAATTAATAATCAAAACGGTAAATTTAAGCTTCCACATATCGGATGGAATGAAATTAATATTGTTAAAGATAGTAAGATTTTTAAAAATATAGAAGATAAATCCCACATGTATTTTGTGCACAGTTATGAATTTATACCTGAAGACAAATCCATAATTGCTGCAACAACGGATTATTCATCGAAAGTTGTATGTGCTGCAGAAAAAGAGAATGTCTTTGGAACCCAATTTCACCCTGAAAAGAGTGACAAAATAGGGCTTAGAATAATAGAAAATTTTATTACATTATAAGAAATTAAAAAAATGTCAGATTTACTTAAAAATTCAAATTTATCTCTATATACTGCAGATAAAATCGTTTCAGATACATTACACGATTGTGATGATGGAGAGTTGTATATAGAAGATACAAAATTTGAAACTGTAACTTTAGATGATAATAAAATTAAAAGCTCAGAATATAGTATAGACTCAGGTTATGGTTTTAGAGCAATTACTGATGATGTGATTGCTTACTCACATTCAAACGAAATTTCAGAGGAGTCTCTTAAAAAATCAAGTGAAAATTTAAAGTCAACGCTTAAGAGTAAAAAAGGTACTTACAATTCTGAAATTAAAAAAACAAATCAAAAATTTTATAATGATATAGATCCTATCGAGACAAAGTCCTTAAATGCAAAGATAGAATTGTTAAATTTAATGAATGAATATTCTAGATCAAAAGATCAATCTGTGAAACAGGTCTCAGCTAGTTTTCTAGGAGAGAAAAAAAATGTTGAAATCTTAAGACTAGGGGGCGAATTACTCAAAGACAGTAGACCTCTGGTTAGAATAAATATATCAATGATGGTAGAAAAAAATGGTAGAAAAGAAACTGCTGTATATGGAGTCGGTGGAAGACAGTCTTATGATGAATATCTGAAAGATGGAAGTTGGAAGAAGTTGTGTGATGAAGCATTTCGAATTGCTACAACTAATTTAAAAAGTAAACCATCTCCTGCAGGTGAAATGAAAGTTGTTCTTGGACCTGGTTGGCCAGCGATATTAATACATGAAGCAATAGGGCATGGCCTTGAAGGCGATTTTAATCGAAAAAAAACCTCTGTTTTCCATAATTTAGTTGGCCGAAGGGTTGCTAGTGAAGGTGTCACTATTATTGATGATGGAACTATAGATAATAGAAGAGGAAGTCTTAACATTGATGATGAAGGAACTCCTACAGAAAAGACAGTTTTAATTGAAAAAGGAATTTTAAAAAACTTTATGCAAGATAGATTAAATGCACGATTGATGAATACTAAGTCTACAGGCAATGGAAGAAGAGAAAATTACAAACATATCGTATTACCCAGAATGCGTAATACGATAATGCTAAACGGAACTCATACACAGGAAGAGATGATTAATTCTGTAACTAAGGGGATTTTTGCTGTTAGTTTTGGGGGTGGACAAGTTGATATTACTTCAGGAAAGTTTGTTTTCAATTGTACAGAAGCTTATGAAATAGTAAATGGTAAAATTGGTGCACCTTTAAAAGGAGCAACTTTAATTGGTGATGGCCCATCATCTCTTAAAGAAGTTTTAATGGTTGGCAATGATATGATGCTAGACCCTGGTATTGGAACTTGTGGTAAGTCTGGACAAGGGGTTCCAGTTGGAGTTGGTCAGCCATCCCTCTTAATTGATAATATGACAGTTGGCGGCACTCAACTATAAAAATGATAAAAGAAAAAGATTATCTAAATAATATTGCTGAGCAATGTTTATCTAAATCTAATAAACTTGGCTCAACTGATGCAAGTGTAATGGTAATGCATTCAGTATCCGAGGATGTAAGTGTAAGAAATAGAAAATTAGATGGCTCAACAAGGTCTGAAAATTTAGGTATTACATTAACAACTTACATTGGTAAAAAAAAGTCTACAATTTCATCCTCAGATCTGAACACAAAAAATTTAGATGGTCTGATTAATAGATGCGTTGAGAGTACTAAAATAACGCCTGAAGATGATCTAAACTCTCTGGCAGATAAAGAACTTTATTTTAAAGGCGATAAAGACTTAGATTTGTATGATGAAACAGTTTTAGAAAATAAAAAGAAAATAGAATACATAAACGAAGCTGAGGAAGAGGCATTTTCTAGAAAAGATATTGTTAATACCAATGGATCGGGCTTTAGCCAAAATAAATCAAATTTTATTTTAGCAAATTCAAGTGGATTTTCTGATGGTTATAAAACATCTCATTTTACAGCCTATTGTGAGGTAGTATCAAAAAATAATGGAAGCATGGAGAGAGATTACGAGTACAGTAGCAAACGTTTTTTTAATGATATTCTTAAACCAAAACAATTAGGGTCAAAAGCTGCTGAATTAGCTTTAAAAAAATTGAATCCAAAAAAAATAAAAAGTGAGAAATTAAATATTATTTTTGATAAAAGAATTGCTAAAGGTTTTTTATCCTCATTTTCAAGTGCTATATCCTCTAGTGCATTTGCAAAAGGAACAACTTTTTTAAAAGATAAACTTAATAAAAAAATATTTGGAGATAAAATCAATATTCAAGATAAAGCTGACATTAAAAAAGCAAATGGCTCGAGATATTTTGATGTTGAAGGGGTTAAGACGAATCCTTTAGATCTTGTAA
This sequence comes from uncultured Pelagibacteraceae bacterium, assembly GCA_902574525.1. Lineage (GTDB taxonomy): Bacteria > Pseudomonadota > Alphaproteobacteria > Pelagibacterales > Pelagibacteraceae > Pelagibacter. Next base: position 5,283 of record CACGNQ010000002.1, on the reverse strand, counting down.
AAGATGGAGCTTTAAACGATCTATTAATTGATACTTACAACGGAAAAAAAATAAAAAAAAAGTCAAATGGTAGAGCTAATGGTTCATCAAATTTATATTTCCTAAATGGTGATTTAAGTTTTGAAGAATTACTCAACTCAAATAAAAAGCTGCTTTATATTACAGAGACAATAGGTAGGGGGTCAAACATAATTACTGGAGATTTTTCAGTTGGTGCATCTGGATTAATGGTTGAAAATGGTGAGTTTTCCTATCCTGTAAGCGAAATAACAATAGCTGGAAATTTAAATAATATTTATAAAAATATATCATTAGCCAATGATTTAGAATTCAACTATTCAACTAATTCACCTACAATGTTAGTTGAAGGGATGATTGTTGGAGGAAAATAACTTATAAATTTATAAGTTAATAAAAAAAATTTAAAATAGTGAAAATATTTCCAGCCATAGATATTAAGGATAAAAAGTGTGTAAGACTTGTTAAAGGAGATTTTGACAAGAAAACTGAGTACAAAATGTCTCCAGTTGAACAAGCTAGCAAATATAGGAATCATGGTTTCAAAAATTTACATATAGTCGATCTTGATGGAGCTTTAACTGGCGAAACTGTTAATCTAAGTATTATCCAAGATATAGTTGGTAAATTTGATTTAAAAGTTGAGATTGGCGGTGGTATCAGAAAGCTTGATAGTATTAAAAAATATGTTGATGCTGGTGTTGAAAAAGTGATTTTAGGAAGTGCTGCTATTAAAGATAAAATATTTTTAAAAGAGGCGTGTCAAAAATTTCCGGATAAAATAGCGTTAGGTTTAGATGCTAAAGATGGATATTTATCTGTATCTGGATGGAAAGAAAATTCTAATCAATTAACTTTAGATTATTTGAATGAAGTAAATGATTATGGAGTTAGTAGACTTATTTATACTGATATAAATAAAGATGGTATGAAGAAAAGCCCAAATTTTGAAGATACATCAAAAATTGCAGCCAAATCAAATTGTCCTGTAATCATATCTGGAGGGGTTTCATCAATAGATGATGTTAAAAAAGCAAAAAGTTTAAAAAATATTGAAGGTATAATAGTTGGAAAAGCTATTTATGATGGCGATATTAAATTAGAAGACCTTGTGAAAGAAGATGCTTAAAAATAGAATAATTCCCTGTTTAGATGTAAATAATGGTCGTGTTGTTAAGGGCATTAACTTCATTGATCTTAAAGATGCAGGAGACCCTGTTGAGCAAGCAAAAATTTACAGCGAAGGTGGAGCTGATGAAATATGTTTTTTAGATATTACAGCCTCAAACGAAAACAGAGAAACCATTTATGACGTTGTAGAAAAAACCTCCAAGAAATGTTTTGTGCCTTTAACAGTTGGTGGAGGAGTTAGAAGTGTTGAAGATATAAGTAAATTACTTAACTGTGGTGCTGATAAAGTTTCAATAAATACAGCTGCTGTAAGTGACAAGCAAGTTGTTGTTGATAGTTCTAAAAAATTTGGTTCCCAATGTATTGTTGTTGCAATAGATGCAAAAAAAAATGGAAATATATGGGAGATCTATACTCATGGCGGAAGAAATAAAACAGGCATTGATGCATTAAAATTTGCAAAAGAAATGGAGAAAAGTGGAGCGGGTGAATTACTTGTAACATCAATGGATAGAGATGGTACACAGGCTGGATATGATATTGATTTGATGTCTAAGATTTCATCTGCTGTAAATATTCCTGTTATTGCCTCTGGTGGAGTTGGTACCTTAGATCATTTAGTGGATGGTATTAAATTAGGTAATGCGAGCGCGGTTTTAGCAGCTTCCATTTTTCATTATGGAAAATATTCAGTAAAGCAGGCAAAGGAATATTTGGATTTAAAAGGAATTCCAGTTAGAATTTAGTATGCTAAAAACTTTAGAGGATTTAATTAATATAATTCGAGATAGAAAATCATCATCAGATGATAGCTCTTACACATCAAAATTACTTAAAAATAGATCTTTATCAGTAGAAAAGGTTAAAGAGGAGATTGCTGAGCTTATAGAAGCTGTAGAAAATAATTCGAATAAGATTCACGAGGCAGCTGATGTTCTTTATCATTTGTTAGTTTATCTAGAAGGAAACGGCGTCCGTATTGAGGATATCATGGATGAATTAGAAAAAAGGAAGAAAAAAAAAGAGTCTTAAAAAGACCAAATTAGTGTTAGCTTTCTAAAAATTAAATTCATTTATGAGCCACAAATTTTATAAACCAGCAAGATCAAGACTTCAGAGAAGTGAATTAGCAGTCCCTGGTTCATCACCAAAAATGTTTGAAAAGGCTTTAAATTCAGACGCAGATTATGTTTTCTTGGATTTAGAAGATGCTGTCTCTCCAAATGACAAGATAGCTGCAAGAGCAAATGTTATTAAAGCTTTAAATGAAATTAATTGGAGAGATAAAGGAAAAACTATTTCTGTTAGAATTAACAGTTTAGATACTCATTACATGTATAGTGATCTAGTTGAACTTGTAGAGCAAGCGGGACAAAATATCGATACTATACTTGTACCTAAAGCTGGAACTGGAAGTGATGTTTACATGGTAGATTGTATGCTAACTCAAATAGAAACAAACAAAAAAATTAAAAATAAAATTGGAATTGAATGTTTAATTGAAACTGCTTTAGGGATGTCTAATATTAAAGAAATTGCAAAATCTAGTGAAAGATTAGAGGCATTACATTTTGGAGTTGCTGATTATGCTGCAAGTCTAAGAGCAAGAACTGTTGTGATAGGTGGTTTAAATCCAGATTATCCAGGGGATCAATGGCATCATGGTTTATCAGAATTAGTTCTGACATGCAGAGCCTATGGCCTTAGAGCAATTGATGGACCGTTTGGAGATTTTAATGATCCAGATGCATATATTGCTTCAGCAAAAAGGGCTGCTGCTATTGGTGTCGAGGGTAAATGGGCAATACATCCATCACAAATAGATTTAGCGAATAAGGTTTTTTCACCCCCAGAAGTAGAGGTAAACAAAGCAAAAAAAATTTTAGAAGAATTGGAAAAAGCAGCTAAAGACGGAAAAGGAGCGGCACAATTAGATGGAAGAATGATTGATGCGGCATCTGCAAGAATGGCTGAAAATATTGTAGATATAAATAAAAAAATAGAGGACAAATAAAATGGATATTCATGAGTACCAAGCAAAAAAAATACTCGCAGGATTTGGAGTTGCAATACCTAGAGGCGGAATAGTTTATAGTCCTGAAAATGCAGAGAATAAAGCAAGAGAGCTAGGAGGATCTAAGTGGGTTGTAAAGGCTCAAATTCATTCAGGGGCAAGAGGAAAAGCGGGTGGAATAATTGTTTGTAACACTGAATTAGAGGTTGCTCAAGCAACTGACAAACTTTTAGGAAAAAAACTTATCACAAATCAAACTGGCCCCGAGGGGAAAGTTGTAAATAGGGTTTATATTGAAGAGGCCACTGATATTAAAAAAGAATTATACCTTGGGCTTGTTTTTGATCGAAGTTCTGAATCTATTATGGTTGTTGCCTCTACTGAAGGAGGGATGAGTGTTGAAGAAATTTCAAAACAAAAACCTGAAACAATAATTAGATCAAAAATTGAAGTAGCTGTAGGAATGCAGCAATTTCAGGCTAGAGAAATTGCATTCGGCTTAGGTATTGAACCAAAATTAATTTCAAGAACTGCAGAAGCAATAACAGGATGTTACAGAGCATTTAGTGAGCTGGATGCAACTATGGTTGAAGTAAATCCGTTAGTAATATCGAATCAAGATCAAATTTTGGCTTTAGACTGTAAAATGAGTTTTGACAATAATGCGTTATTTAGAAGGAATCAAATATCAGAACTTAGAGACAAAACACAGGAAAACGCAAGTGAGGTTTATGCATCTGATAGAGGTCTTAATTATGTAAGTTTAGATGGCAATATTGGAAACATAATTAACGGAGCTGGTTTAGCTATGGCTTCTATGGATATGATAAAATTAGCGGGTGGTGAGCCAGCTAATTTCTTAGATGTTGGTGGTGGAGCGACTCCTGAAAAAATCGTTAAAGCATTTAAATTAATTTCAATGGATAAAAAGGTAAAAGTTATATTAGTAAATATATTTGCAGGAATAAACAGATGTGATTGGGTTGCAGAAGGAATAGTTCAAGCTTTAGAAAAAATTGACATTAAAGTTCCTTTAGTAATACGATTAGCAGGTACTAATGTTGAAAAAGGTAATAAAATTTTAAAAGAAAGTAAAATAAATTATATTGAGGCAAATACTTTAGAAGATGCAGCAAACAAGGCTGTTAAAGCTTTAGGAAAATAAAAAAAAATGTCAGTATTAATAGATAAAAATACAAAAATCATAATTCAAGGTTTTACTGGGAAGATGGGCTCTTTTCATGCAGAAGAAATGATTAAATATGGTTCGAATGTTGTTGGTGGTGTTACACCAGGCAAAGGTGGATCAAAACATTTAAATTTACCAGTTTTTAATACTGTAAAAGATGCTGTTGATAACACTGGTGCATCAGCTTCAATATTGTTTGTCCCCCCAGCCTTTGCCGCAGACTCCGCTATGGAAGCTGCGGACGCAGGAATTAAAACGTGTGTAGCTATTGTAGACGGCATACCTTCACACGATATGATAAAAATCAAAAGATATATGAGAAGATATTCTAGGGTTCAAAAAATGACTATGATTGGACCTAATTGTGCAGGTGTTATTAGTCCAGGTAAAGCTATGCTGGGTATAATGCCAGGCCATATTTACAAAGAGGGCAATGTTGGAATTATAGGAAGATCCGGAACGCTGGGTTATGAGGCTGCTCAGCAAATGAAGAATTTGGGAATTGGTATTTCAACAAGTGTTGGAATAGGAGGAGATCCAATAAATGGAAGTTCTTTCAAAGATATTTTAGAAAAGTTTGAGGAGGATAAAGAAACAGATGCAGTTTTAATGATTGGTGAAATTGGCGGACCACAAGAAGTTGCGGCTGGGAATTTCGCAAAAGAGAATATGAAAAAACCTGTAATTGCTTATATAGCGGGCCTCACAGCTCCTAAAGGTCGTGTTATGGGGCATGCAGGAGCAATAGTTTCAGCATACGGAGAGAGTGCCGTTGAAAAAGTTGAGCTTTTAAAAGAGTGTGGAGTAAAAATTTCAAAAAATCCATCTGTGATGGGGGAAACTGTTAAGTCCGTATTAGAGAAAAAATAAAATGAGCAAGATAAAGATAATTGCTTTTTTAGTATTAGGTTTCATTGTTTATAAAATTTTT
>CACGNQ010000001.1 GCA_902574525.1 uncultured Pelagibacteraceae bacterium | reverse complement strand
GGAAAACTTCTTGTCATAGATATAAAAAAAGGGTCAGTGCAAACAATAATAAAAATTGATAAAGAAAAGATTTCTTCTCCAATAGTACAAGGTCAAAATTTATATGTGACAAAGAACAATTCTATAATAAAATTAAATTAGATGTTTTTAAAATTACTAGATAAACTTGGAAGAAAAAAAGTGGTTTTAGATAGAGGACCATCTCATCCAAAATTTAGTGAAGCTAAACCATGGATGAACAGGTATTATTTGTTATTTAGAAACAGACCTAAATGGTTTCCATTTAATATTTTAATACATGAAATGTTAGACGATGATCACGGTGATGGAGTTCACAATCATCTTTTTCCATATATAACAATAATCTTAAGAGATGGATATTATGAGACATTAAAAAATGGTAAATTTTGGAGACCGCCAGGATATATCGGATTTAGATCCGCTAACAATTATCACAGGGTAGACTTAAAACCAGGAACAAAACCTATGACAATTTTTATCTCTGGGCCATACGGTTTAAGAAAAGGCAAACGTTCAGATTATGGTATTGATTTCAAAAAAAGCAAATGAATCAAAAATTTTTTAATTTAAAAATTAAAACTAACGGTCAAAAACTTTATGAATTTACGAATGAAACGCATGATTGGATCAAGGATAATAATTTAAAAAATGGTATTTTAAATATAAGTATTCAGCATACAAGTGCATCAATACTAGTCCAAGAGAATGCAGATCCAGATGTACAAAAAGATCTAATAAATTTTTTTGATAAAGTTGCACCTATGGATAAAAAACTTTATATCCATAATGCCGAAGGGAAAGACGATATGCCAGCTCATATAAAATCATCTTTAACGAATAATCAAATTTCTTTAAGTATAAAAAACGGTGATTTATTATTGGGAACGTGGCAAGGGATTTATCTTTTTGAACATAGGCTAGAACCACATACTAGAGTGCTCATTCACCATTTCTTAGGTGAGTAATTTTATATAAAAGGATTATAGGCCCATTGAAGTATTGCTTGTCTTTGTCTTTTCCTGCAGCCTAAATCACCTTTCTCACAATTTTTTTCAATAGCAGTCACGTGTCTCTTAAAATTTTTCCATCTTTTAATTTGTATTTCATCTATGTGGGTAATTCTTCTTCCATTTATAAATCTACAGTACCATTGAAACCAACCTAATGGATCCTCTTTGAATATCCATCCTTTTTCTATCCAGTGTTCTCTAGATAATCCTGCTTTAACTCTAAAACGATTTAAAGTTATATCGAAGTTCTTACTGATTTTTGCTTTTTCAAACCATGATTTAGGATATTCTTTTATATTGATATTTGAACCAAAATAAGATCCTCCAAATACACCTAGCTCCAGCATTTTCTTCGGAGAGAGTTGCGGTTTAAAAATTTTATAAAAGTCTAAATTTTCTATATTTCTTTTATGAATTTTTTTCATTTTAATAATTTTTTATTCCCCGTAGACAACAATTTATTATATAAATCTTCGTCAGCATCACCTTCACAACCTATAATTAAGATATTTGAACTTTCTTCCAACTCCAAATTTTTCCTTATTTCACTATCCTCAGCGCAAGCAATCAAACTAATTATTCCTGGAGTTGAACATTCACCTCCAACTATTTCTACATCACTTAAAATTTTATTTCTCAGCATAGCAACTGTTAGATCAACATTTTCATCTGTAACGCTAGTGCAAGTATTTACAGATTCTTTTAATATTTTCCATGGGACCAAAGATACTTCTCCGCAAGACATTCCACCCATTATACTTTCTTTTTTAATATTGACTTTCTGCAATGAACCATTTTCAACACTTTTTAGAACACAATCTGCATTTTCTGGTTCTACAATAATAATTTTTGGAATTCTTTTAAAATATTTTGCTATACCCGCTATTGCACCTGATGCCATTCCTCCGACACCTGCTTGTAAAAAAACATGTGTTATATATTGGTTAGTTTGATTAGATATTTCTTTAATCATAACAGAGTATCCAGCCATTGTAAGTTTTGGAACATATTCATAATTCTCCCAAGCAACATCTTGTACAATTTCCCACCCATTTTTATTCGATTCATTAATACATCTCTCTAGAGATTTTTCATAATTTCCATTAACTCTTATAACTTCGGCATCAAGTTTTCTCATTGATTTTGCTCTTGCTTCGCTGACGTACTCGCTAATAAATATTTTACATTTTAAACCAAGTCTTTGCGCACCCCATGCTACCGAGCGTCCATGATTTCCAGCAGTTGCTGTAGCTACTATTATATTTTTGTTTCCTTGTGTAGTTTTTTCAACAGCATAAGCCCCACCTAAAGCTTTAAAAGATTTTAGATGAAATCTTTTTGACTCATCTTTATAAAAAATATTATTTAATTTAAGTTTATTAGATAATTTTACAAGATTTACAAGTGGAGTAGGTTTATAATTTTTCCACTTTGATATTGTATTATATGCATCATCAACATTACTTTCGTCACAAATATTTAATATCTTCTCTCTACTGAAATTATAATTTTTGTTATCAATATAATTCGTAAGCTCCCATTTTAAATCTTCAGAAGTACTCATTTTTAATCAACAATCTAATGTATTTAATTTTTCCCAGTCAGTTATAGGACCTTTTTTGTCAAAGTTTTCATTTTGAAAAAAACTTCTTATCTCTTCCTTTTTTAATTTGATGTAGCTATTTATAACTGTTTCACTAAAAGCATCTTTTATTATTTTATTTTCCTCCAATTTTTCTAATGACTCTTCAAGATCATCAGGTAACTTATCAAGATCAGGGTAGTTTTTATAATCAGTGTACATGTTACAAGTTAACGGTTCTCCTGGATCAAGTTTCATGTTCATACCGTGCAAACCTGCTGCAAGTATGCCTGCTTGCAAAAGATAGGGGTTTGAAGATCCATCCATTAGTCTAAGCTCAAATCTACCTTGATCTGGTATCCTAATCATATGTGTTCTATTATTTCCAGTGTAAGAAATACTTGATGGAGACCAAGATGCGCCTGACTTTGTTGGTGGTGCATTAATTCTTCTATAACTATTTACAGTAGGGTTAAAAAAAGCTGATAGTGTTGATGCATTTTTCATTAACCCACCTAGAAAATTATAAGCTAATTTACTTAGGCCATATCTATCTCCACTTTCTAAAAACTTATTATTCTTATCGTTCCATAAAGAAATATGAGCGTGACAACCATTTCCAGTGAGATTTTCAAATGGTTTTGGCATAAAAGTAGCACGTAAACCATGCTTTTCAGATAATGTTTTAACCATAAATTTGAAAAAGACATGTCTATCTGCTGTTGTCAGACAATCTGAAAAATCCCAATTCATTTCAAATTGTCCATTCGCGTCTTCATGATCATTTTGGTAAGGGCCCCATCCCAATTCAATCATACAATCACAAATTTCTTTTATTAAATCATATCGTCTCATTAAGGCTGATTGGTCATAACAAGGTTTTGATTGAACATCTCTTTGGTCAGCTATTGCTGAACCATCTGGTGAAACTAAAAAAAATTCACACTCGACACCAGATTTCATAGTTAATTTATCTCTAGATAAAATATCTATCTGTTTTTTAAGCATTACTCTAGGTGAGGCTTCAACTTGTTTACCATCCATCCATAAATCAGATGCAAGCCAACCAACTTCTTTATTCCATGGAAGTTGGATTAGGCTTTCAGGATCTGGAATCGCAAACATATCTGAATCAGCGGGCGTCATATCTAACCAAGTTGCAAAACCAGCAAAACCTGCACCATCCTTTTGCATTCCAGAAATCGCGCTAGCGGGTACAAGTTTGGATCTCAATACCCCAAAAAGATCCACAAAACTTATTAAAAAATATTTGATTTTTTTAGCTTTTGCGATAGCTGAAAGATTTTTTGCCATGAATTATTGTAACACAATATTATTTAAATAGAGATAAAAAGAAATCTTTATAATAAATAAAATTTACAACAATAATAATTATTACTGCTAAAATTACTCCATATTTAGCTTTAGGCCATGCAAGCCTAGACATTTTGCTAGGCGTTTTATTTAAATTCTCTTGTGGATTATTTTCTTCCATTTTATAAAAAGGGCGCACACTTAAGTGCGCCCTTAATCTTTTATTAATTACCCATCGGTAATATTGCTTTTCCAATCATTTGGACCACGTCTTTGCCTAGCAAGTTTTTCAAGCTCTTCTTTTTCTTGCTTAGCAGTAATGACATGCCATCCAATCCAAATAATGAGACCTAGAATAACTAATATTCCTTCTGATCCCACACCTGGATAAATAGCACCTTGGACTTCAGAGGCACTTAAATGATCTATCCAGTTATTTACTGTTGCCATATATTTTCCTCCTTACCTCGTTGCTGAGGCTACTGACTTTTCATCATCTTTTGCAGCCTCCATTATATCGTAGTCTAATCCAGCAATTTCTGCCTCTCTAGGAATTCTTAATCTTCCTACTCCATTGAGAACTCTTGCAATTATATATCCTGGAAACATCCCTAAAACAAAAAACATTATTATTGCTCCGATGAACATTCCTAAAGGATTTATTGATGCATAAGTTGATCCGTCCCACATAGCTCCAACACTATAGCCTGATGATGGATAACCATTTAAAACAAATCCACAAATTACTAAACCTACAAACCCAGCATAACCATGTACAGCAACCGCACCAACAGCATCATCTATTTTGAACTTACGTTCAACCCAGTAATGCATTTTGTATGCGATAACAACACCGATCATACCAATTATCATTGATTGTATTGGGTGATACAAATCATTACCTGCAGAAGCACAGATAACTCCAGCTAGACCTGATGAATATGTCCAGAAAGGATCTCCTCTCGAAACCACATATCCAGCCAATAATCCTCCAGAAAGTGACATTAAAAAGTTAAAAGTAATACCACTTAATGTAGTAGGAGTTACATATATGTTTGTTGCGGTAAAGTATGTTACACCTTCCATTCCATACTCTGGCCCTAGGTTAAAAATAGGAATGTTACATGCAGCGTAAAAACCCCAGAAACCGGTATAAATTAAAAACAATCCGATTGTAACCAACCAAGGATTCCTTGGTCCTATGTTTCTAGGTTCGCCACTGGATGTAAATTTACCTATTCTTGGACCCAAAACTACTAAAACACCCAAAGCAAATCCACCTGCTATTGCGTGAATTACACCAGATGCATACGCATCATGGTATCCGAGTAATTTAAGCATCCACCCGTCAAAGTGCCATCCCCATGCAGCATCTATAGTCCAGAAAACTGAACCTATCGCAATTGCAAGTATACCGAATGCAAATGTAGTTATTCTTTCTATTATTGCACCAGAAACAATTGAAGCTGCTGTCCATGAGAAAAGTAAAAACGCTGCCCAGAATACACCACTAATATGATCTCCTAAGTTTACAGCCATAAGCTGACTTGTAGCTACATAAAATTTTGCGCTAAAAGCAGAGTCATCGGTAATTAAAGCATCGCTTCCATTCATTATTGATGGTGCAAGACCTGGTCCCGTTGGAAATGCCCAATAAATCCACCAACCAAATAAAAACCAAGTTACTGTTACCAAAGGTATCAGCATTGTATTTTTCATTAAAGTGTGTTGATGATGTTTGTATCGGGAAGCTCCAACTTCATACATACAGAAACCCACGTGAATTAAAAACATGAGTACCACTGTTATCCAGTAGTAAAACTCTGTAAATATGGTCGTCAATGCACCTAGTTCGTCAGTCATTTCAAACCTCCATTTGTTATAACAAATTACTAATATATTATTTAATGGAATGGTTAGTACAATGCTTAAAAACCTAGATCGAACACAATTTACAAAATTAAAAACAACCTGAAGTAGATGAAATTTTATTTAGATTCTTAAAATTTTCTATAAGCTTTTTTAAGATCAACCAACGGATGATTAGGTGACATTTGAAATTTAACTAAAAGTTCTCTTGCAATCATATCTCGATCCTGTTGATTATTGGGAAGTTTAATTTTTTTAGGTATGGTTACCCATCCATTTGCATTTCTGTCAAAAACCGCTGGTCGATCTTCTTCATATCCCATATGAACATCCTCAAGCCAGTTTAAATCATCCCAACCCATTGCATCGATGTATTTTTTCAAGAATGGAGTTAGTCTTGAATAATCAGGCAGTAAGTTTACATCATATCTGTAACCAATAGTCTGACCGATCATTTTTTCTCTAGCGGTCTCTTTTTTCTTTCCTAGTTGACCTTTACCATCTTTAATCTTTTTTTTATTTTTCTTTTTTTTTCCCATTTTTAAATTTTGTGGAAATCGTCAACTCCAACAGTATGATTTGTACCGGATAATGGAACCTTTGCTAAAGCAGACGCTTCCATTGTTAAAGCAGCCATATCTTCAGGTTCTAATGAATGAATATTAGTTTTACCACAAGCCCTTGCCAATAATTGTGCTTCTAAAGTCATTGTGTGTAAATAATTATATACTCTCAAAGCAGCTTCATCAGGGTTCAATCTTTTTCTTAATTTAGGATCTTGTGTTGCAACTCCAACAGGACAACGACCTGTATGACAATGATAACAGTGACCAGCAGGAACTCCCATTTCCTTTTCAAAGTTAGATTCAGGTATTTCTTTATTACAATTTAGTGCTATCATTGCACCAGTACCTATTGCAATTGCGTCAGCCCCAAGTGCTAGTGCTTTTGCCATATCCGCACCGTCTCTAACTCCACCTGCGTAAATGAGTGTTACTTTTCCTGTTTTACCTACATCATCTATAGCTCTTCTAGCTTCTCTTATTGCTGCTATACCTGGTATTCCTGTATTTGCTGCTGCAATATGTGGTCCAGCTCCAGTTGATCCCTCCATACCGTCAAGATAAATTGAGTCAGGATCGCATTTAGCAGCCATTCGAACATCATCATATACTTTAGCAGCACCAAGCTTTAACTGAATTGGAACTTTATTTTTTGTAAGTTCTCTAAGTTCTGCGACTTTTAAAGATAGATCATCCGGACCAAGCCAATCAGGATGTCTTGCAGGTGATCTTTGATCTATACCAGCTGGCAAAGATCTCATTTCAGCCACTTGATCAGTTACTTTCTGTCCCATCAAGTGTCCACCCATACCAACTTTTTGACCTTGGCCTATAAAGACTTCAATTCCATCAGCTAGTTGTGCGTGATGAGGATTAAATCCATATCTTGATTGAATACATTGGTAGTACCATTTTTCAGAATATCTTCTTTCGTCAGGTATCATACCACCTTCACCTGAACATGTCGCGCTACCTGCCATAGTTGCTCCTCTTGCTAAAGCAGTTTTAGCTTCATACGAAAGGGCTCCAAAACTCATACCAGTAATGTAAACAGGTATATCTAATTCGATTGGGTTTTCACATCTTGGTCCAATTACAGTTTTTGTTTCACATTTTTCTCTGTATCCCTCGATTACAAATCTCGTTAACGTTCCAGGTAAAAACACTAAATCATCAAACGTTGGGATTTTTTTCATCAATGCCATACCACGCATTCTGTATCTTCCTAGTTGTGCCTTTATATGAATATCGTCAATAACTTCAGGTGTAAAGATAGAGTTATAACCTAATAAACTTTTATTTCTTTTTGCAAATTCACTTTTGGTGTTTCCATTTGAATTACCATTTTTACCATTTTTTTTCTTTGCCATTATATAGCTCCTTTTTTTTCAGTCGGTTCTAGTGCGTCGTAATTCCAAAGTTTTTTACCAGAAACAACTTTTGTCATTTTTGAAACATCGAAATTTTCACCAAGTTCTGCTACTTTAAGTTTTCTCTTCAACCAATCTATGTCACTTTTTGTCATAGGTGACTCAACCGCGTCACTGCCAAATGAACCAATTTTTCCACCAACATATATGGTTCCATCGTACATTGAGTCTCCAAGATTTATACCCACATCTCCTAAAATTATTATTCTACCTCTTTGCATCATAAACCCTGTAAAAGCACCAGCATCTCCACCAACAATAATAGTGCCCCCTTTTTGGTCAATTCCAGTACGAGCTCCTACCATTCCTTTGCAAATTAAATCTCCACCTCTTATAGCTGCTCCAAAGCAAGATCCTGCATTTTTTTCTATAACCACTTTACCAGCCATCATGTTCTCTGCACATGACCAACCAACTCGTCCATTTACTCTAACCATTGGACCATCAATCGAGCCAACTCCAAAATAACCTAAGCTACCTTCAAAAATTAAATTTAATTTATTTAAAATACCCACGCCCAAACTGTGTTTTCCTTGAGGATTTTTTATTACAATTGTACCATAACCTTGACTCATTAGTTCATCGATATTTCTATTTGCTTCCTTGCAGTCCATATCTTTAACATCTAGATCAGTTCTTTTGTTAAAATCAACATCGTAGGCTCCCCAATAAAAAAAGTTTTCAGCTTCATCTGGATTAAAAAATTTTTGTTGAGTTTTTCCAGTCAGGACTTCGCTGTGAAGACCCATTGACTGTGCTTTAGTTTTTTTTTCGCTCGTTTTTAAATTTGCCATACTTTTACTTCTCCATCAAAAGGATCATAAGTGTCTATTTCCTGTGGTAATATTGATCTAATTGCTATCTCCTCAGAACCCATTGCAACTAAATCATCAGACTCATAAAGCACTAATGGCTTAGCAGCCATGGTATCTTTTGCCATACCTAAAGAATCTTTTGTTGCAACAAAGTATGTAAATACTCCATCAAGACCAGCTAGAGAGTCTTTCATGCCTTCTTCTAAAGTTGCTCCATTCCTCATTTTTTCTGCAAGATAAACAGCGATTAGTTCAGAGTCACATTCTGACATAAACCTCATTCCTTTGTTTTCTAAAAGTCTTCTATTATTCCAGTAGTTAGTTAATTGACCATTATGAACTACCGATACATCACTAAAAGGGTAGCCCCAAAAAGGGTGAGCAGACTTTATATCAACCCCAGACTCGGTTGCCATTCTAGCATGACCAATAGCATGAGTGCCTTTTACATTTCCTAGACCATATCTTTCTGAAACTGTTTCCGCATCACCCAAGTCTTTAATTAATTCTAAAGATTTTCCAATCGAGAGAATTTCAACACTTTCTATGCTCTCAATTTTTTTTGAGAATTCCATCAGATCGTTGTTAAATTGCATTTCATATCTAAAAGAATAAGGAGTTAAACGATCTTCTTTTAATACCTTAGCCCCTAACTCGGTAAGCATATTATCAACAAGTTTTTTTCTTTTATCATAAACACTTGCGTCTTCATTTACAGATGTACTTCCTTCTCCTACATTTTCTCCAACTTTAAATCTCATTATAAAGTTTTGACCATCGTTTTCAGCGTATAAAGCATATCCAGTAGAATCCGGTCCTCTATGCTTTAAAGCTTGAAGCATATGTTGTAATTCAGAACCTACGTTTGAAGATTTTCCTCTATGAATTAATCCTGCAATTCCACACATATTTTTTCCCTTTTATATTACGGCAAACAATCTAAATAAGTATCTAGATCCCATTGCGTAGTTGCCCCTAAAAATTTTTCCCACTCGTCATTCTTATACCAATGAAAGACTTTGTACATTTCATCAGGTAAAGCAGATTTTATAACTTCATCTTCTGACAATCTTTCAAGAGCCTCACCTAAGCTTAAAGGAAGTTTTTTCACATCCTTACCTGCTTTTTGCGCTTCATAAATATTTCTAGACTCTGGCGCTGAAGGTTTCATTTTTTTAGATATACCCTCATCACATGCTTTCAATAATGCTGCACCAAGAAGATAAGGATTGTGCATAGAGTCAACCGATCTATATTCAAACCTACCAGGAGCAGAAACTCTTAATCCACAAGTTCTATTTTGGTATCCCCAGTCGGCATATACCGGAGCCCAAAAACCCTGATCCCAAAGTCTTCTGTATGAATTTACCGTTGAAGATCCTAATGCTGTTAATGCCGGCAAGTGTTTCATTATTCCTGCGATAGATTGTAATCCAATTTTACCAGGTAATTGAGGATCTTTTGTATCAGGCATGAAAGTATTAGTTCCACCAGATACATAGCTAAATACCTCATCGACACCTGGTAGTTTTTTATTCCCTAATTTATTAACTGAGGTTTTTCCACCCTTCCATAAAGACATGTTTGTATGGCATCCGCTAGCAGATACTCCCATAAAAGGTTTAGTCATAAAGCAAGCAATTAATCCGTTTTCACGGGCAACTTGAGCACATATTTGTCTATATGTTGAAAGTCTGTCAGCATTTCTTAAAACGTTGTCATAGGTCCAATTTAGTTCTAGTTGACCTGGCGCATCTTCATGGTCTCCTTGAATCATATCAAGTCCCATAGCTTTAGAGTATTCTATAACTTTCATAAATACTGGTCGTAATGACTCAAATTGATCAATATGATAGCAAAATGGCTTAGAAAAGCCTTTACCTGTCGGTGATCCATCATCATTTTTTGTTAACCACATCATCTCAGGTTCAGTACCAACTCTTAGCTCTAATCCATGTTTATCTTTAAATTCGTCGCTAAAAATCCTTAGATTACCTCTGCAGTCAGAAGTTAAATGACCACCAGGATTTTTTCTTTCTTCTCTGTTTCTAAAACAAGTACAAAATACTCTTCCAACTCTTTTGTCCCAAGGCAATTGAACAAATGTTTCAGGATCAGGTATACCTACTAGTTCCATAGCTTCTGGACCGTAACCAATGTAATTATTATGTCGATCTAAAAATAAATTTGCAGTTGCCCCATAAACTAATTGAAATCCTTTTTCAGCTGTTCTTTCCCAATGATCAGCAGGTATTCCTTTTCCAACCACTCTTCCAGTCACGGAGATAAATTGAAAATATATATATGTTATTCCTAATTCATTAATTTTTTCTCTAACATTTTTAACTAGCTTTGCTCTACCAGGTTGATTTACATGTTTTTCTAGATCAGTCATTTTTCCCCCTT
Source organism: uncultured Pelagibacteraceae bacterium (assembly GCA_902574525.1). Classification (GTDB taxonomy): domain Bacteria; phylum Pseudomonadota; class Alphaproteobacteria; order Pelagibacterales; family Pelagibacteraceae; genus Pelagibacter. Next base: position 116,128 of record CACGNQ010000001.1, on the reverse strand, counting down.
ATCAAAGAATTTTTATTTAATAAAAGTACCGGATATTTAGTTTTGTGTCCATAAAGTTAGTTTAACTCCAAGGAAAAGGACTGTTCGAAGTAGGGTGCAATTCACCTTTCGCGTATCGATTGAATCTAAAAGGTTTTAATAAATCACTTTCGTGGCCCATAATTTCTTCAGCAACTAACTGACCAACACCTATCATTTTATATCCGTGGTTTGCATCCGCAATCATATAAACATTCTCAAAGAACCGATCAAAGATTGGAAAAGAGTCAGGTGTCAAACAACCCAGTCCACCGGAAGGTCCTTTTCTATAAAGATTTGATTTTCCTTCAAACCTTTTTTGACAATGAGCTAATGCTGAAGTCCACATATCAGAAAACTTATCTGTCGTTTGATACTCTGGCGAGTCAATTCCGTATGGATCTATATTTACTTTATCAAAATGCTTATCAACAATGTAAGGTGATGTTCCACCTTGAACGCCAAGCCCATCAATATCTGGCTTGTAATATATTCCCCATAATTTATCTGTAATTAATTTGCCATCTTTATCTGAGTACAAAGGAGCATCAGTATCCACATGTGTGACTGGTGGTATTTTTCCTTCATTAGTTTTTAAGTAATCTTTATCAACACCAAGCACACCCTCTTGTAAAAACCAATATTTCCACATCTCAACTTCGTGCATTTTTCCGTCTTTACCTTTAATGTCAGTTGTTTTTGGCAACTCTAGCATATTCCAAAAATCTCTTACCCATGGTCCAGCTCCGATAACAACTTGCTCGCAGTCAATTGTTCCTTGATCTGTAACAACACCGGTAACTGCATTACTATTACTTCCCCTTTTGAAACCAGTAACTTTTATTCCTTTTATTATATTAGTTCCATTATTATTCGCTTTTGCTTCCAAAGCTTTAATTGAATCTTTATTAAAAGCATAACCACCTTTTTTTTCATGAAGTACAGATGTTATTCCTTTCGCTTGCCAATCATCAAAAATTGTTTTCATATATTTTAAACAATCTTTTTCTCCTTCAATAAATTCAGATTCGTAACCTATAGCCTTTTGCTGCTCATAAATGCTAGCAACATCTTTATGCATAACTTCAGGAGATATTTGCAAATAACCTACAGCGTTATATTTAAAAGCTTTTGGATCACTTTCCCAAACACTTACGGAGTGAGCCATTAATTCTCTCATTGCTGGTTGAAAATAATTATTTCTTACAACACCACAAGCAATACCACTTGCACCGGCTGCAGTGTCTTTCTTTTCTAAAACTATTACATCATTTTGATTTTTATATTTTTGAGATAACTTCCACGCGGTACTTAGACCGTGTATTCCACCACCAATAATAACAACTTTAGCTTTTGTTGGTAAAGACATAAACTAATTCTTATTCTTCCTGCGACAGAAGTATATGTTTTTTTTTATATATAAATTTTAGAAGTAGTTTTGCAATTTGAGGTTTAACGACTAAAATCTTAAATTCTTTAAGGTATCTAGATAGTCGTTAAATTCGTTAATGAAAGATTTGCTAGGTTTAATAAACTTTTTTCTCTGGTCTTTTGATGTTTTTTCCAGATAAAAAAAACCTTTTTCACAAGCCTCGTTAATAATAAGTGCCGATTTAGGTCTAGACGTCTTAAATAATTTTGTTTTCAATTCTTCAACAGATAAATTTTGATTAAATTTATAAGCATCCATTACTAGTAACATCATATGGTAATGTGATGGTGACTTTCGAAAAAAATAATTACTGGAGGTATGAGATTGTTTCATTTGATCTTCCCAAAATCCAAGAAGATCTTTAGTCGATTTTGTCATTAAGATTTTACTCTTAATTTTTGTGGATCGTAGTGTGGAAAAGGAACTATTTTTGCTGGTATTCGTTTTTGATGTCCATCGATTTTTCCTACCTCGACTTCTTTTCCTAATTCTGAATGATCTACATCAATTCTACAAAGAGCAATGTTTTTATTCAAAGTGGGTGAAATACATCCACTAGTGATAACACCCACTTGTGATCTTCCAATATGAACGCAATCACCGTGATTAGCTTTTTCTTTTCCGGCAAGTTCAAGGCCAACCAATTTTTTTTGTGGATTTTCTTTTCTTTTAATTAAAATATCTTTACCAATAAAATCTTCTTTTTTTGTTTTCAATGGGACAGTAAAACCAACCCCAGCTTCAAAAGGATCAGTCTGTCCATCAAATTCATTTCCAAACAATATGAGACCAGCCTCAATTCTAAGAAGATCTAGTGCACCAAATCCTGCTGGTATTAAACCTTCATCTTTACCAGCATTCATGACCACATCCCAAACTTTTGGAGCATCAGATGGGTGACACCAAATTTCATAACCTAATTCTCCTGTGTATCCTGTCCTTGAAATTAATAAAGGTGTTCCGCTTAATTCTTTTACTCTACATATTGTAAATCTGAACCACTGTAATTCTGATATTTTTGGTTGGGTTGGTGGTGTCCATACAAATTTTTCTAAGATTTTTCTGCTATTTGGACCTTGTAGTGAAATATTACTTATTTGATCACTAGAATTTTTTATTCTTACTTTAAATTTCTTTTTTTTAGCTTGTTCTTTTAACCATTCACCTGCATATTCATCACCACAAATCCATCTAAATCCATGGTCACTCATTTTTAAAAGTGTACCATCATCAAACATTAAACCGTTTTCATAGCACATTGATGAATAAACAATTTGACCAACTGACAGTTTTTTTACGTTTCTTGTTAAGGTATAATTCATTAACTCTTCAGCATCAGGTCCTAATATTTCAAATTTTCTTAATGATGATAAATCTATTATTACCGCCTTTTCTCTACATGCTGTGTATTCATTTGTAACACCATGTTTAGTGTAATCATTTGGTAGCCAGTAACCTCGCGCATCTACAAAGTTTCTTGTAAGTTTTGAAGTCCTCTCATAAAAACCAGTATTTTTTGTCAACTTTGGTTCCGAGTCTGTTTTCATCCTAAAAGCAAAAGATTTAGTAAATTCTTTATTTTTATCATAAGTTCTAACAAATATATTTGTAGGATTCCACGAATTACATGGATCGATATCACTAGGACAAGCGGATGTTCCGCAAGTTAAATCTTTAAGAGCTTTCATTATTACGTAATCCCCAGGTCTTGCGTAAGATTCATCCGAAAGAACAGTGTTTTGTCCACCTGCTGAAGTATTAAAAAAAAGATTAATAGCATGCCAACCTTTTTGTTTTTGAACCCCATATTTTTGCATAGAACCAGTTAAGTTATCCGAACAGTTCGGGTGACCAAAATATCCTGCATCTTCATAATATTTTGCAGTACAAGCTAAATTAAAAGTATCATGTCTTCCAACTGTGTCTCTTACCACTTCAACCAAAGGCTCATGGTCTGTGTCATAGAATTTTGAGTATAAACCAGGTCCTGGAAAAGTATTACCCATAAATGTTCTGGTTGTTTGCCAATCAAGTCCTTTCTCTATACCTTTCTCAAGTTTTGCAGTATCAAAAGCAACAAAGTCCGAGCATTGTCTCCCAGTAGGACAGATAATTTGAATATAATCTCCCTCTTTTACTTCAAAAGATATTGCTGTTTGTTTATCTATATTTGTTTCATTTAAAGGATCAAACACAGGATCAGGGATTATAGAATGTTCTTTGTCGTTTATTATATTTGATCTTTTAATAAAAATTGTAAGATCAGTTGGTGGATTTTGCTCATGTATCAACATTGAGGGTCCAGGTGCTGCAAAAATACAATAACACTTGTCTTTTGACTTGAAGTTTAATTTGTCTCCCCAAGTTGTATCTTTATCAAACACAATAGAAGATTTTGAATTTTTAATATCTAGGTTTCTTTTTTTAAGTTGATAAGCTGCAATCCTGGAGCTTTCATCTTTTGTAGATAAAATTTTTTTTATTTCTGAGTTATCTTTTACTTCTTTTAAGCTTAACAATGAAAGATCTGATTTCCCATCCTTATTAAAAACCGCAATTTCACAAATTTGATTTCCCTCATTATTTATAATTTCAATTTCATCATCAGGTAATATTTGAATTCCAGTAAGTCCACCGCCATTAACAATATATCTTTCAACTCCAGGTGGCAGAACATTCAGTCCGGGTTCTTTGATTTTAAGTAATTCAATGCTCATAAGCAATTATAAATTCACTTATATATTATATATATATGTTCTTGTTGACTATACTTTTTCTTGAGCACATAATTATGGACTTAATATATTAAGAAAGGGGAAAATAATGAGAAAAATAATATCTCTTATATCTGCAGTTGTCATTTCAATGGCTTCTTTTATTGGAATTGCAAACTCAGCAGATAGTAAAAAACCCATCGTAATTCCAACTCACAACTGGTCTAGCCAAGTGGTTATGGCATATGTGATAGGTGGTATTTTTGAAAGTATGGGTAATAACGTAAAATATGTACCTGCAGACTCTCAAGCAGTTTATGAGTCTATAAGAATTGGTGACGTGACTATATCTCACGAGGTATGGGAATCAGCGTTCGGTAAATCTTTTGATACTGCTAGAGATAAAGGTGGCTTATTAGATTGGGGTGATCATGAAGCAAGAACAATTGAAGACATGGGTTATCCTGACTGGGCTGTAAAATATTGTCCAGGTCTACCAGATTGGAATGCTTTAAAAAATCCAGACTGTGCTAAAAAATTTGCAACACCAGACTCTGGTGGTAAAGGACGTATGTTAGAAGGTCCACAAAGTTGGCACGGAGATCTAATCCCACAGAGAATAGAAGCTCTTGGATTAGGAGATCTTTGGACAGTAAAATTTGCTGGTGGTGCTGATGCATTATGGGCAGAGCTAAAAGCCGCTGAAAAAGAAGGAAGAGGAACAATTATCTTTAATTGGACACCAAACTTTACTGATGGTGCTGGTTTTACATTTATTGATTTTCCACCATACTATGACGGGTGCAGACCAGTCGACGGTGGTGATGGAAAATGTGGAGCTCCTGACGGCTACTTAAAAAAAGCTGTTAATGAGAACTTTCCAAAAACTCACCCAGCTGCAGCAGCAATGTATAAAAAGCTGTCATTCAATACTAGTCAAATTGGAGCAATGGCTGCTTTAGTTGACTTAGATAAGATGTCTCATGAAGACGCTGCTAAAAAGTGGTTAGCTGATAATAAATCTGTTTGGCAAAAGTGGACTAAGTAATCACTTTTATCATACATAATAATAATCTAAAATCTTCCCTAGTTTTACTAGGGGAGATTTTTTTTTAATTTGATATAATTTAATTTTAAAATAAATGAGAAAAATTTTTATATACATTTTATTAAGTTTTATTTTTTCAAATATAAGTTTTGCTAAAAAATCAGGTTGTACAGATGGTGATTGTAATAATGGCTTTGGTACTTGGACTTATACAGATAAAACTACTTATGTTGGTGAATGGGAAAATGGATCAAAAAAAGGAAAAGGATTGGAGTCATGGCCAAATGGATATGTATATGATGGAGAATTTAATGAAAGTAAATGGCATGGAAACGGTAAACTAACTTTTCCAGATGGTTCATCATATCAAGGAGGCTGGAAAAATAATAAAATGCATGGAGAGGGCGTTTTTACTTGGTCAGATGGGAAAGTAAAAAAAGGTACTTGGAATGAAGGAGATTATGTTAAATAAATTTAATCATTATTCTGAAAGCTTTAAAAGTTCAATCGGTTTAGTTGGTTTGACAATAATAATTTTTATTACTTTTTTCATTTTAAATATTTTTTATGGACCAGATAAGGATGCAGAAAAAAAAATAGCTGAACAAAAAGTAATATTAGAAAAGGCAAATGAACTAATAGAAACTTTACCTAGAGGTGTCTTAACAGTTTACAAATCTAATAAAGGGAAAAAATTATCTGCAGATGAATATAAAATTGTCTGCAATAATACAAAAATTATAACCCAAAGAGCAATAATGGGTGCAAATATTACGAATAGTAAAGCATTTAATCTTTATACTGCAAACGGAGGAACTACCGGTAAATACTCTGTAAATTGGAATGATGATATAAGCAAATGCTTTGCAAAATTTACTATCAAACCGTTGGAGGGAACATCTGAGTCTGTCACAGTTGAAGGCGAAGCTCTTGGTTTTCTTAAAACAAGTATAGATACAAGGGTTTATTTTATTAAAAATTTTTAATGGAGTAAGTGCTAATATTAATAGTATAATTATTAAAAAATATGTCATCAACACCAGTTATAAAATGCGATTCTGTATATAAGATCTTCGGACCTGGTGCAGAAAAAATGCTTCAAAATTCAAATGGAAATGTAGATGCAAAAACATTTCAAGATGCAGGGTGCATAGTTGGAGTTAATAACGCTTCTTTTGAAGTGTCAAAAGGTGAAATGCTAGTTGTCATGGGTTTATCAGGCTCAGGAAAATCAACTTTATTAAGATGTATTTCTCGTTTAACTGATGCTACGGGAGGTAAAATTTTTATAGAGGGGCAAGATCTTCTTTCTATGAACAACAAGCAACTAATTGAATTAAGAAGAAATAAAATGGGGATGGTGTTTCAAAGTTTTGCTCTACTTCCGCATAAAACAGTTTTAGAAAATATTGCTTTTCCATTACAGATTAAGGGAAGCAAAACAAATGAAAGTATTCAAAAGGCAGTAGAAATGGTTGAGTTAGTTGGATTAAAGGGCAGAGAAAATTATTTTCCAAGAGAGTTATCAGGAGGCCAGCAACAAAGAGTCGGTATTGCTCGTTCATTAGCAGTAGAGCCAGATATTTGGTTTTTAGATGAACCTTTTTCAGCTCTTGATCCTCTTATTAGAAAAGAAATGCAGGATGAATTTTTAAGACTTCAGGGGGTTTTAAATAAAACAATTTTATTTATTACGCATGATTTTGATGAGGCACTCAGATTAGCTGACAGAATAGCAATTATGAAAGATGGTTTAATTGAGCAATTAGATACACCTGCGAACATAGTTTTAAATCCAAAAACTGAATATGTTAGAAAATTTACTCAGGAGGTACCTAGAGAGAAGGTTTTAAAAATAGAGGCCATAATGGAAAAATCTTCAGCTGAACAAAGTGCAAGCAATATAAGTGTGTCAAAAGATGCCATTATAGAAACTGTTGCGGAAAAAATTTTAAGCCAAGATAAAATAGTGAATGTTGTTGATAAAAATAATAAATCGGTTGGCATTGTGAAACCGTCAAAAATAATTCAGACTGTTTTTGGTGCTGGTAAAGAGAAAGAATAAAAAATATGGAATTTATTCAAAAAAATCCAAAAATTATTCAGTGGTCTTTTTTATTGATAGTTTTTTTTGGTTTGTGTTTTGCTATAAAAATTCCCGAAGGTTATGAATTTGCAAAAGCTGGAACAGAATTTATTGATAAAGATAAATTAGACCAAACAAAGTATAGCGTTTTATGGAGATTACCAGCTTTCATTGCTTGGATGCCTGGATGGATAAATGATACTGTATTTTTTTTATTAAATGATTGGGCTCCAATAGAGTATTTTGATAGCGACATTCAAGAAACAAAAACACGTCCTGTTGTTTTACATATTACAAGAATAATTTCTAGATCTATGCTTTTTATGATTGAATTTATACGAGAAATTTTAATTGGCGGAGTGGAAACGGTTGTTGCTTTTACTAGTTGGGATTGGATTGATAAAAATCCTTGGGCAGAGTTACCTGGTCTTCCATGGACCATTGTTGCAGGTGCAGCAGTTATATTAGGTTATAAACTTAATGGAAGAAACCTTGCAATCTTTGCAGCAATAACAATGATTTATATTTCAGCTTTTGGTCAATGGAAACCTTCAATGCAGACTTTATCTTTTGTAATGGTTGCAGCTCCAATATCTTTTATACTCGGTTTAGCTTTTGGAATATGGGCGTATAAAAGTAAAAGGGTCGAAAATGTTCTTAACCCACTTTTAAATGTTGCACAAACAATGCCACATTATTCTTACTTAGTTCCAATAATGGTCTTATTTGGTATAGGTGATCATGCAGGAGCTATAGCAACAATTATTTTTGCTACACCTCCCATGGTTAGACTAACCTTATTAGGCTTGAGAAAAGTTTCTCCAGAAGTTATTGAAGCTGGAAAAATGAGTGGATGTAGTGATTTTCAACTATTATTCAAAGTATTAATACCTACAGCTAGAAGAGATATTTTAATCGGTGTTAATCAAGTTATAATGCAGTGTTTGGCAATGGCAGTTATAGCATCATTTATAGGTGCAAAAGGTTTAGGTTGGAATCTACTATTAGCTCTTAATCAATTAAGAATAGGTTTAGCATTAGAAGCGGGAATTTGTATTACTTTAATAGCTGTTTTATTAGATAAAATGTCACTAGCATGGGCTAACAAACAAATAAATTATTTTGAAAATCCAACTTTCTTTCAAAGAAATAAATATTTTATCATTTTTGTTGCAGTAATTGTTGTATGTTACATCCTGTCTTATTTAGGTACTTTTTATTTTAAAGAAGGATTTAATTATCTATTCATAGTCCCACATAATAAAGGAATCTCAACCGAGGCTTTTTGGAATTCTGGTGTTGATTGGATATTGGATAACTTTTTTGATCCACTAAAAGTATTTAATACATGGCTTATAACACAAGTTTTAATTCCAATGAAAAATGCATTTTTGAGAATGCCAGTGGTAGCTACTTTTATTCTATTTATGGGTGCGGGCTATATTATAGGAGGAATTAGATCTGCAATTGTTGTTGGTAGCTTTACATTATTTATAGCCTTAACTGAATGGTGGGATAGAGCACTAATAACAATGTATATGGCAACATTTGGTGTAATAGTTTCAGGTTTTCTAGGGATAATAATTGGAACTTTAAGCGCTCAAACTAAAACTAGTACAAAAATTACACTGGCAATTTGTGATACTCTTCAAACATTTCCGTCATTTATTTATTTAATACCAGTCATAATGTTATTTGGTGTAACAGACACGTCAGTTTTAATTGCAGTTGTTATTTATGCAACAATACCAGCAACAAGATATACAATTGAAGGATTAAGAAGTGTTCCTTCTGCATTACATGATGCAGGATCTATGTCTGGCGTAAACAGAATACAAAGATGGATGAGAATAGAACTACCTCTTGCTTTTCCTCACATGATGCTAGGAATAAATCAAACAGTTGTTTTTGCTTTATTCATGGTGATAATTGGTGCAATGATAGGAACCACAGATCTAGGTCAGTACATTCTTAAAGCATTATCAGATAGGCAAGGAACCGGAAATGGTTTAATGCTAGGGTTATGCGTAGCCTTTATAGGATTAGCTGTAGATAATTTAATACGTACATGGGCTGAAAAACAAAAAAAAATATTAGGTCAGGACTAGTTATTTGTGAATGGTATTCTTGCTATTGATCAAGGAACTACATCATCAAGAGCAATAATTTTTTCATCAAAAGGTAAAAAAATTCTTTCTTCACAATTAGAGTTTAAACAATATTTTCCAAAAAATGGTTGGGTTGAGCACAATCCAAATGAAATTTGGTCAACAACAGTCAAAGTTACTAAAAATGTAATAGCAAAAGCAAAAAAATTAAATATTAAAATAAAAGCTTTAGGTATTACCAATCAAAGAGAAACAACAATTTGTTGGGATAAAAAAACAGGTAGACCAGTTTATAATGCAATTGTTTGGCAAGATAGAAGAACAGAAAGCTATTGTAAAAAATTAAAAAAAAAAGAAAAATTAATTAGAAAGAAAACTGGATTATTTATAGATCCATATTTTTCAGCCACAAAAATTAAATGGATAATTGAAAATGTGCCAAAGGCAAAAAAACTGTTAAAAAATGGACAATTATTATTTGGCACAATTGATTGTTTTTTAATATGGAAATTAACAGACGGAAAAGTTCATGCAACAGATGCAACTAATGCGTCTCGTACTATGCTTTTCAATATTTTGAAAAATAAATGGGATAAAGAAATTTTGAAAATTTTTAAAATTAATAAAAATATTCTTCCAATTGTAAAAAATTCAGCTGATGATTTTGGATTTACTAGCAAAAAAGCTCTTGGACAAAAAATTCCAATTACTGGCGTGGTTGGAGATCAACAAGCTGCAACAATTGGACAAACTTGTTTTGAAAAAGGTTCAGTTAAAAGTACATACGGAACAGGAGCATTTGTTTTAATGAATACAGGTGAAAAAAGGTTATTTTCAAAAAATAAATTAATAACTACTATTTGTTACAGACTAAATAATAAAACTACTTATGCTTTAGAAGGTTCTATATTCATTGCAGGTGCAGGCGTTCAATGGTTAAGAGACAAAATCAAACTAATAAATAGTGCATATGAAACTGAAAAAATTGCAAAATCAAGAAATGATAATAAAGGTGTTTACGTTGTTCCAGCCTTTACAGGATTAGCTGCTCCTTATTGGAGCACTAAAGCAAGGGGGATAATTACAGGTCTTACAAGAGATAGTGATTGGAAAGACTTAGTTAGAGCAACAGTAGAGTCGGTTGCTTATCAAACTTTTGATTTATTTGAGTCGATGAGAAAAGATGGTGTAAATCTAACAAGCGTTAAAGTTGATGGTGGTATGGCTTCAAATAATTGGTTTACACAATTTTTATCTGAAATTTTAAAAATTAAAATAACGCGATCAAAGATAAATGAAACAACTGCCTTGGGAGCTGCATATATAGCTGGTTATCAAGTAGGTATATATAGGTCTTTAAAAGATATTAAGAGAAACTGGAAGAAAGATAGAGACTTTAAACCAAAATTCAATAATAGTTATAGAAATAAATTATTGCAAGGTTGGGAGCAAGCAATTAAAAAAACTTTAGCATAATTTTGTTATGGCAAAAATTTTAGTTATCGGCGGTGGGGCAATGGGATCAGCTTTTACAATTCCTTGTTTGGAAAATAAAAATATTGTTACAATAACTGAGCCTTATAGTAAGAAATTTATCAATAACCTTAAATCAAAAAAGAAATTTCATTCAGGATTAAAAATAAAGTTGCCAAAAAAATTAAAATTCAGAAAATTTTCAAAAGAGTTATTAAAAGAAAAATTTAATCTTATTGTTATTGCTTTGAGTTTACCAGGAATTAATTTTATAAATGAAGAATTAAAGAATTTAAAAAATAATGTTCCTATATTAGTTTTAACGAAAGGTTTAAAATACGATAAAAGAAAAAATAAAATTTTAACAATTTCAGAGCAAATTTTAAAAAATAATAAAGCGAAAAACATTTCAGTTTTAAAAGGTCCTTGTCTTGCAAAAGAACTAGCGAGAAAAAAACAAACTAAAGTCATTATAGCAAATAAAAACATTAAAATAGCAAAAAAAATAGGAAAATTAATTTCAACTAAATATTATTTAATAGAATATTCAAAAGACATAATAGGAGTTGAAATTTGTTCAGCTATAAAAAATATATATGCTATGATAATTGGTGCTGGCCAATCACTTAATATGTCTTCTAGTCTATTTCAAAAATCTTTAATAGAGATGAAATATTTAACTAAATATTTCAAAGGTAAAGAAAGTACAGTTGAAAGTCTCGCGGGAGTTGGCGATCTGTACGTTAGCGCTGCTGGTGGCCGAAATAGTAAAATGGGGAGTTTTTTAGGTAAAGGCTTTACTTTTAAATTGGCAAAGAAAAAATTTATGCCAAATGATACAGTCGAAGGAGAGCAATTAGCTAAAGAAATATCACCATTTATATTAAAAAAAATTAAAATACAAAAAATTCCTTTAATGATAAATTTACTTAAATCTTTACTTAAAAATAAAAAACTTAATTTAAAAAAACTTTAAATATTTATGAAAGCTAATTGGAACTACCCAACAACTGTATGGGTTGGTAATGGTAGAATATCTGATATTAATTTAGCATGTAAAAATCTCAAAATTAAAAAACCTCTTTTTGTTACAGATAAAGATTTAATTAGTTTAGAATTTGTAAAAAAAGTTATCAATTCCATTGAAAACGAATTTCAAAATTTGAATATTTTTTTTAATTTTACTGGCAATCCGATTGGTGAAAATGTTGATGAAGGTGTTAAAGAATATAATAAAAATAAATGTGATGGAGTGATTGCTTTTGGCGGTGGGAGTGGATTAGATGTTGGAAAAGCTATAGCTTTTATGTCAGGGCAAACTAGACCGATATGGGATTTTGAGGACATAGGCGATTATTGGAAAAGAGCAAATGATGAAAAAATCGCACCAATTATTGCAGTTCCGACAACTGCTGGCACTGGTTCAGAGACTGGAAGAGCATCTGCAATAATAAATAATAAAACTGGTGTAAAAAAAATAATTTTTCATCCTAAATTTTTACCATCGATAGTAATTTTAGATCCAGTTTTAACTGTAGATCTTTCTCCTCGATTAACAGCTGCAACAGGCATGGATGCTTTGGCGCACAATCTAGAGGCTTTTTGTGCGCCCGGCTTTCATCCAATGGCAGATGGAATAGCGATTGAAGGTATAAGATTGACTAAAAATTCTTTAATCACAGCTGTTAAAGAGGGTAAAAATTTAAAAGCAAGATCAGACATGCTAGCAGCAGCGAGCATGGGCTCTACAGCTTTTCAAAAAGGCCTTGGTGCAATACATTCTTTAAGTCACCCTGTAAATGCGCAATTTAATATACATCATGGATTATCTAATGCAATTTTTATGCCTTATGTTCTTACTTATAATAAAAAATTTATAGAAAAAAGAATTATATCTATTTGTGATTACTTAGAATTAAAGAAAGATTTTAATAGTTTTTTAAATTGGATTTTAGAACTAAGAGAAGAATTAAAAATTCCGCACACACTTTCAGAAGTAATTAGTGCAGATAAATTAGATTTAGAATTATTATCAAAAATGGCTCTTGAAGATCCTTCAACTGCGACAAATCCTAGAATGTTAAATTTAGAAGATATGAAAAAACTATATGAACACAGCATAAAAGGAAATTTATTCACATGAAAAAAATATTAATTGTTGAAGGTAACCTAAAAGAGGAAAATCAACAATTTACAAATGCAGGCATACAAACACACACAGAAAGTCTCAAAGATAGCATTGCATATTTTACTAAAAATTTAGAAATTGATGTTGCAAATCCTTCATCAGATCCAAAGGTTTTTGATAATATTAAAAACTTAAATGAATATGATGGACTTATTTGGGGTGGGAGTAGTTTAAATATTTATAATGATACTATTGAAATAAGAAGACAGATTGACTTTATGAAAGAATCACAAAAAAAAATAAAAAAAATTCTTGCAATTTGTTGGGGTATGCAGGTAGCAGTTACCGCAGCAGGAGGTGAAGTAAAAAAATGTCAAAAGGGAACGCATAGAGGAATTGCGCACGAAATTCAAATAAATGATAATGGTTTAAAACATCCTCTTTATAAAGATAAAAAAAATAATTTTAATACTCCTGCATTTAATTTTGATGAAGTTTCGAAAGTCCCTGACAATGCTATACTTTTATCTTCCAACAAAATTAACAATGTGCAGGGACTAAATTTTAAAATTGGCGAGTGTGATATATGGGGAATACAATATCATCCAGAAATATCATACAACAAAATGGTTAGATTAATTCACTTTAGAACAGAAAGATTAATTGAGAAAAAAGCTTTTGAAGATCAAAAAGAAATTGATCATCACGTTCAAATGATTGAAAGAGAAAATCAAGTATCAAATAAAGATTTAAGAATGATGGAATTAAGAAATTGGATAAAATATTTAAATGAAAATTAAATCTAAAGAGCAAATAATCGAACATTTTACTTCAGGAAATAAGAACAACCAGTTTATTGGTGTCGAAAATGAAAAATTTTTATTTAAAAAACAAAATAACAAAAGAGCAGAATATACTGATTTACTTAAAGTTTTTAATATTTTTATTCAAAAGTTTAATTGGCAAGCAATTAAAGAAGATGAGAATACGATAGGCCTAAAAAAAAATGGAAAAACAATTACTCTTGAACCAGGAAATCAAATTGAATTATCAGGTAGTCAATTATCTAATATTCACGAGGTATGTTCAGAGTCATACGAGTTTCAAGAAAAATTAAATTTAGCTTGTGAAGACATAGGTTTAACAACTTTATCAGTTGGTTATGATCCGTTTTCAAATATTGATAAAATTCCCAATAACCCAAAAAAAAGATATAAAGTAATGACAGAAGAGATGCCTAAAAATGGGCCTTTGAGTCTTGAAATGATGTACCTAACAGCTGGTACTCAGATTAATATTGACTACAAGAATGAAGAAGATTTCAAAAAAAAATTTAAAGTTGCATCTTATTTGACACCGCTAAGTATTGCTCTATTTTCGAATTCAGCAATCAAAGAAAATAAATTTAGCGGATATCTATCTTATCGATCGAATGTCTGGCAAAAAACTTCAAGAGCAGGATTACCAGAAGTTTTTTTAGATGAAATGTCTTTTGAAAAATATGCAGATTTTGTTTTAGACTATCCTTTATTATTTTTACAAAAAAATAATGAGTATCAATTTCCAGATGGAAAAAAATATTCAGATCTAATTAAACAAGATGAGGCTGATAAAAAAAATCTCGAATTACATTTATCTACAATTTTTACAGAAGTCAGATTAAAAAGTTATATAGAAGTCAGATCTTTGGATGCTTGCGAGTGGGATTGCCATTGTGCTGGCCCAGCTTTTTTTATTGGGCTGCTTTATGGAAATTTAGATAAGACATATGAGATTATAAAAAAGTGGAGCAAAAAAAATATTTTAGAAGCATATTTTAGTAGTCCATCAAAGGGTTTTAATACTGAAATAGATGGAAAAAATATTTTATATTGGTCGGATATTTTTACAAAATTATCAAAAGAGGGATTGAAAAGTAGAAATCAATTAAACTCAAAAAAAAGAGATGAAACAATATATTTAAAAAATATAGATAAGATGATCATAAAAAAAAGTACAAAAGCAGAAGATTCGATTAAAAATTTAATAAAATGAGGAAAATTATAGCTGTACAATCTGATGATTTAAAAAAAATTAATCCAGCAACTGATACGTCTTTACAATTAGCAATTGAGGCTCAAAAAAGAGGTTATAAAATATTTTGGTATGAGCCCAATAATTTAAGTATAGTAAATTCAAAACTGAAAGCCAAAGGTTCGCTGGTTAAATTTTACGAAACTAAAAACAATTTTTATAAAATTAACAAAAAAATGAAATTTGATATCTCAAAAGCTATTTTTATTTTAATTAGACAAAACCCCCCATTTAATATGAATTATATTAACTCAACGTATTTCCTCGATAATATCAATCAAAAAAAAGTTGTTAATAATCCTTCAGCTATAAGAAATGTATCTGAAAAGTTTTATTCTTCAAGATTTTTAAGATTTATGCCTCCAACAATTTTCACAAATAGTATTAACGATATACATAAACATTATAAAAAATATAAGAAAATTGTATTAAAACCTTTAGATGGTTATGCTGGAAAAAATATTATTTTTCTAACTAATAAATTTTCAAAATCAAAAGTTTCTTTATTTCTCAAAAAATATAATTATCTGATGGTTCAAAAATATTTAGAAAAGGTTAAACTTGGGGATAAGAGAGTATTTATTATTAATGGAAAAGTAAAAGGTGCCATAAGAAGAATTCCCAAAACAGGTTCCAATTTGTCAAATATTTCACAAGGAGGAACAGCTTTCAAAACCAATTTAAATAAAAAAGAATTTAAAATTTCCTCATTAATTGGAAAAAGCCTATTAAAGAATAAAATTTATTTTGCAGGAATAGATTTAATTGATGGTTATCTTATAGGGGATATAAATGTTACATCACCTACGGGATTGCCTCAGTTTAAAGATCTTACAGGAAAAAATTTAGCAAAAGATTTTTGGAATGGATTAGGTTTAAAATAATCCTTCAATATCGCCTTTTTTATTTAATCTTATTTTGTCAGCTGCAGGGACTCTTGGTAAACCAGGCATAGTCATAATTGATCCACATACAACAACAATAAATTCAGCACCAGATGATAACCTTACCTCTCTAATAGAGATTTCGTGACCTGAAGGCGCACCTTTTAATTTTGGATCTACTGAAAAACTGTACTGTGTTTTAGCAATACAAACAGGTAATTTTCCATATCCGTTATCTTCAAAAATTTTTAACTGCTTTTTGACATTATCGTCTGCAGTAATTGAGCTTGCTTTGTATATCTCTTTAGCAATTGTCTCAACTTTACTCCATAAAGATTGATCATCTTTATATAAAAATTTAAAATTTTTCTTTTTCGAATTTTTGCATATTTTAACAACTTTTTTTGCAAGATCTTTTGCGCCTTTTCCACCATCTGCCCAATGAGTAGATTCACTTACCTCAACCTTTTGATTTTTACAAAAGTCTTTGACAGCAGAAATTTCCTTTTTTGTGTCAAGTATAAAACTATTAATAGCGACTACAGGAGTTAAGCTAAATTTTTTGATATTATTTATATGTCTTTCTAAATTCACTAATCCTTTTTTGAGTGCATCAACATTTTCACTTTTTAAGTTTGCCTTTTCTACACCTCCATGCATTTTTAGTGCTCTTATTGTTGCAACAATTACAACACAACTCGGTTTTATATTTGATTTTCTACATTTAATATTTAAAAATTTTTCGGCACCAAGGTCAGCGCCAAACCCCGCTTCTGTTACAACAAAGTCAGCAAGTTTTAAAGCAGATTTAGTTGCAATAACAGAATTACATCCGTGTGCAATGTTAGCAAAAGGACCTCCATGAATTAATGCTGGATTATTTTCTAACGTTTGAGTTACATTTGGTCTTATTGCTTCTTTAAGAAGAACAGTCATTGGTCCTTGAGCATTTAAATCTCTAGCATATACAGGCTTACCATTTTTATTATATGCGATTGTTATATTTCCAATTCTTTTTTCTAAATCTTTCAAATCATTTGATAAGCAAAAAATTGCCATTACCTCTGAAGCAACTGTAATATCAAACCCATCTTCTCTTGGAAAATCTTTTGCAACTCCTTTGGTATTAATATTTATAAATCTAAGAGCTCTATCATTCATATCCATTACTCTTTTCCATACAATTTTCTTATCATCAATATTAAGTTTATTTCCCCAATAGATGTGATTATCAATTAATGCAGATAGTAAATTATGGGCAGATGTAATTGCATGGAAATCTCCTGTGAAATGTAAATTAATTTGCTCCATTGGCACTACTTGTGCGTAACCCCCGCCAGCAGCTCCACCTTTCATACCAAATGATGGTCCTAAACTAGGTTCCCTCAAACATACTATTGATTTCTTTCCAATTTTATTTAGTCCATCATGCAGTCCTACGGAGGTGGTTGTTTTACCTTCTCCAGCAGGAGTAGGTGTAATCGCTGTAACTAAAATTAAATGTCCATCTTTTTTCTTTTTTAATTTACTCAAATACTCTAGGTTTATTTTAGCGATATGTCTGCCCATTGGACTGAAGCTGCTATTATTATCAGGCACCTTTATTTTACCTAAAATATCCTTAATAGGCCTCATTTTTGCTGCTCTTGCGATCTCTATGTCTGATTTAACTGCGCCCATATATGCTTTCTTTAAGCTTTATATTATGGGTCAGATTTCTATACTTTATTATATAATTTTTAAAGAAATAAATTAAAATTAGATATTAAATTTATGCAAAAATATTCTGTTTTAAGCCTTATAAAAAATGCATTCTCAAGTCACAAAGACTGGGAAGTTGCCTGGAAAGATCAAGATCCAAAAAAAGAATATGATGTTGTTATAATTGGTGGTGGAGGCCATGGATTAGCTACTGCGTATTACTTAGCTAAAGAGCATAAAATTACAAACATTGCGGTAATCGAAAAAGGATGGATTGGTGGGGGTAATATAGGAAGGAATACCACCATAATAAGATCAAATTATATGCACGATGAGAACGCATTATTTTACGAAAAAGGAATGGAACTTTGGAGAAGCATGAGTCAGGATTTAAATTTTAATATAATGTTTTCTCCAAGAGGAATTATAAATCTTGCACATTCAGATGCCCAAATGAATGCTTATGCACGAAGAGGAAACTCAATGAAATTAAATGGAATTGATGCAGTGTTGTTAAATAGAGAAGAAGTAAAAAATAAAGTACCAATTTTAGATTTTTCTGACAACGTTAGATTTCCAATATTTGGAGGATTAATGCAACCAAGTGCTGGAACAGCTAGACATGATGCTGTTGCATGGGGATACGCAAGACAAGCAGACTCAATGGGTGTGGATATTGTTCAACACTGCGAAGTAACAGGTTTTGATATAAGCAATGGAAAAATAAAAGGAATTAAAACTTCAAGAGGAGATATTAAAGCAAAAAAAGTTGGTTTATGTGTGGCTGGTAGTACATCAATTTTAGCTGATATGTTAAACATGACTTTACCGATTGAAACTCATTTACTACAGGCATGCGTTTCAGAACCGATTAAACCTCTTCTTGATCATGTTGTAACTTTTGGAGCAGGTCATTTTTATTGTAGCCAATCTGATAAAGGAGAAATGGTTATGGGGGGAGATCTTGATGGATATAATAGTTATGCTCAACGAGGAAATCTACCCACACTGCAACATGTACTAACAGAGGGAATTGCAATGTTTCCTTTTTTAAGTAAATTGAAAATGTTGAGAACCTGGGGTGGAATTATGGATATGTCAATGGATGGTTCTCCTATAATTGACAAAACTCATATTCAAGGATTGTATTTAAATTGTGGATGGTGTTATGGAGGTTTTAAGGCAACACCAGCATCTGGTTTTACTTTTGCCCACACTATTGCACAGGATAAAGTTCATGAACTTAATGCTGGCTTTAGATTAGATAGGTTTTCTACTGGTCATCTAATTGATGAAAAAGGTCTTGGAACTAAAACTTGGATCTCATAAATGCTCTATATTAAATGTCCCTATTGTGGATATAGATCCCAAAATGAATTTGCCTACGGTGGAGATGCCACTGTAAAAAGACCAGAATTAAATAAAGAAGTTACTGATAAAGAATGGGATAACTTTGTATATTTAAGAAAAAGTCCAAGAGGCAAACACCTAGAGCTATGGCACCATGTATCAGGATGTAGACAATGGATTAAAGTGTTGAGAGATACAAATACGCATGAGATTTTTAATACCTACAAATCAGAAGATAAAGTGGAAACATGACACAAAGTTTTAGATTAGATAACACTGGTTTAATTAACAAAAATAAAAAAATTTCATTTAAATTTAACGGTAAAAATTATTTTGGTTACGAAGGGGACACTTTAGCCTCAGCGTTAATTGCAAATGGAGTTCATTTAGTAGGGCGAAGCTTTAAATATCATAGACCAAGAGGTTTTTTTGGAGCAGGTGTGGATGAGCCATATGCAATAGTCCAGCTAAGCAGAAATGGAGAAACGGATCCGAATGTTAGGGCCACAGAACAAGAATTGTTTGAGGGTTTAGAGGCAAAAAGTGTTAATTGTTGGCCGAGTGTTAACTTTGATATTGGAGCAATAAATAATTTTTTGAATATTTTCTTTCCAGCAGGTTTTTATTATAAAACTTTCATGTGGCCAAAAAGCTTTTGGTACAAGATTTATGAGCCATTTATTAGAAAAGCAGCAGGCTTTGGATCTGCATCAACTAAGCATGATAAAGAGAAATATGAACATAAATACGAGTATTGTGATTTACTAATTGCTGGGTCAGGTCCATCAGGACTAGCAAGCGCGTACGCAGCAGCCAAAAATGGAGCAAGAGTTATTTTGGCAGAAGACAAGCCTAGATACGGGGGAAGCTTACTTACTTCTGATGTGAGTATTGGAAATCAAAGCGGCAAAGACTGGGCTGACAATATAATTACTGAACTCAAAGGAATGGAAAATGTGATTGTAAAAAACAGATCACAAATATTTGGTTACTATGATCATAATATGTTGGTGATGTCTGAAAGGATAACTGATCATCTTCCAAAATCAGATAAACACACTCCTAAACAAAGAATGTGGTATATTCGAGCAAAACAGGTTGTAATATCCTCAGGGTCAATTGAAAGGCCAATTGTTTTTGGCAATAATGATACTCCAGGAGTAGTCCTAGCTTCTGCTGCTAAAGAATATATGAAAGTTTATGGAGTGTTAGTTGGAAAAAAACCTGTAATATTTACAAACAATGACAGCGCATATGAAACAGCAATAGAGTTTAAAAAAAATAATATTAATCCTGTTGTTTTGGATAGTAGAAAAAATCCACAGTCTGAGATTATAAAAGAAGCTCTTTCATTAGGTATAGAGATAAAATTTTCTCATGTAGTAGTAGCTGCAAAAGGTTATAAGAAAGTTAAATCATGCGACATTGCAATGATTTCAGATAACAAGGAAAACCTAATTGATATCTCGAATATTAAATGTGATTGTATTTGTGTTTCAGGATTTTGGACTCCGACAATACATTTAGCATCCCAATCAGGTAGTAAAACTAAATTTATAGAAGATATCGATGCATTTGTTCCAGACAAATCAAAGCAAAAAGAAATTACTCTAGGCTCAGCTAATGGGGTTTTTACTTTAGATGAAACTTTAAAAACATCTTTTCAAAAAGGTTATGAATTATCAAAAGAAATAACTAATCAAGATAATAAATTACAATCACCGCAAGTTTCGGAAAAACAGCAATCAAAACATGATAAATTTTGGTGTGTACCTCTACCGAATGGTAAAAACTATAAAAGATTTTTAGATTTTCAAAATGATGTTGCTGTATCTGACATAGAGTTAGCATTAAGAGAAGGTTATAGATCAATTGAACATGTAAAAAGATACACAACATTAGGAATGGCAACAGACCAAGGAAAAACAAGTAATTTAAACGGATTACAATTAGTCTCAAATATCGAGAATAAAGTAGTGCCTGCTGTAGGACACACAACATTTCGACCACCATATACCCCTGTTACCATAGGGGCAATTGTTGGAAGAGAGATAGGCAAACATTCCAAACCAACTAGAAAATCTCCTATGCATAGTTGGCATGAAAAAAATAATGCAGTTTTTGTTGATGCAGGAGTTTGGTTAAGACCGAGATATTATAAAAAAGGTAATGAAGGTCTGTTTGAGGCATCTAAAAGAGAAGCTGAAAATGTTAGAAAAAATGTTGGGGTATGTGATGTTACAACTTTAGGTAAAATAGATGTGAAAGGAAAAGATTCTGCAGAATTTTTAAATAGAGTTTACACCAATGCATGGCTTAAGTTACCTGTTGGAAAAGCAAGATACGGAGTAATGTTAAGAGAAGATGGCGTTGTAATGGATGATGGCACAACAACAAGGATATCAGAAAATCATTACCATATGACTACAACAACTGCGCAAGCGGCAAACGTTCTATCTCATTTAGAATATTATTTACAAATTGTTTGGCCTGAACTTGATGTAAATGTAGTATCATCAACAGAGCAATGGGCTGGAGCAGCTATTGCTGGCCCAAAATCTAGGGATTTGTTACAAAAAATTTTTCCAGATATAGACGTTTCGAATGATGCTTTACCGTTTATGGGGTTTTTAGAGGCAAATTTATTTGGTGTTAAAGCAAGAATATTTAGAATTTCATTCTCGGGCGAGTTGGCTTATGAGGTTAATGTTGAATCTGATAATGGAAACTTCATGTGGGAAAAAATTATTGAAAACGGAAAAGATTTTAATTTACAACCTTATGGAACAGAAGCTCTTTCTACTCTTAGAATAGAGATGGGGCATGTTGCTGGATCAGAATTAGATGGAAGAACAATTCCATATGATACAGGATTAGATGGTTTAGTTAGCAAAAAGAAAGATTTCATTGGTAAAAGATCTTTGTTAAGAAAAGCATTTAATGAGACAGACAGACAAAGAATTGTTGGAGTAGTTCCACTCGATAAAAAAACTAGCATTCCAGAGGGATCACACCTTGTAAACGATCCTAAAGCAAAAATGCCAATTTTAAAATTAGGACATATTTCAGCATCTTGTTGGAGTGTTGAGCATAATAATCCATTTTCTCTTGCTATATTAAAAGATGGGAAAAATATGATTGGATCAAAATTATACGCAATGTCTCCACTAAAAAATAAAACAATCCCAGTTGAAATTGTATCATCTCATTATGTTGATCCTAAAGGGGAAAGAGTACGATCATGACAAGTATATCACCTTTGAATAATGTTCATGAGCTAGGAAATTTTGGTAATTTTGAGGGAAAGAACTTTGATGAAATTATTACTATAAAAGAATTAAAAAACTTTAAGATTTTCCAAGTAGTAAAATATAAAACAAGCAAAACAAATATTAAAGAATACAAAATATTTGATTTGAATTTCCCAGATGATTTAAAAGTTTCTGGAAATAATGATACGAGAATATTATGGATAGGGCCCAATAATTGGTTTATATTTTCAAGTTCAGAAAAATTATCTGAGGAAATAAGTAAAAATTTATCTAACAATGAATTTGCAATTACTGATTTATCCCACTCAAAAGCAATAATTGAGCTATCTGGGAAAAATTTAAAAGAAGTATTAAAAAAAGGCTGTCCAATAAATTTTAATGAATTAAATAAAAATCAATCAATAAATTCAATTTACAATGGAATAGCCATAACTTTAGATTTTGTTAACGACCAACCTGCAACAGTAAGAGTAATGAGTTTGAGAAGTTTTGGAGAATCATTGTATCATTCTGTCACAGACGCCTCACTTGAATTTGGTTATAAAGCTATTTAACTTTTCTTAATCTGTATAACTATCATATCTATCTTGTTCAAAAATAAAGAATCAGTATTAATCCTTCAGTTCAATGATAAAAAAATACTTGTTGTACGTTTTGCTTTTAACCACTTTAAATGGATGTATTCAATCATCCGTATCTTTTATTGGTCCAGCTTATACAGTTGCAAGCACTGGTAATATTTATCAAGCTGGCTTGAGCATCAGTGTTAATCAGGCCTTATTACATACAACTGGTGAAAACACCTTAGAATATGCAAATAGAATTATAAGAAACTTAGAAAACTATAAAGAGGAAAAAATTAACAAACTAAATTCATCTAAATCAAAAATTCATTATAATCTTAAGCCATATGAAGTAGAAAATAATCACCAGGCTTTTCTAAATTCAGTAAGATCTACAATTCAAACAAAAGATAAGTAAATATTAATTTAAAGAATTATCTTGGTTAAAAAGACGATTATAATATATGTTTTAATTTCATATGAAATCTTTAGAGGGAAATTTTGATAATACTGAAGTTAATAATCTTTTATTAAATCACTTTAAGGAATTAAAATCTGTTTCTCCTGAAGGTAGTGCTCATGTATTAGATATACCAGGTTTAATGGACTCTAGTATTAAGTTTTGGAGCATCTGGGAAAATAATCTTCTTGTAGGTTGTGGTGCCATTAAATTTTTAAGCCCAACGCATGGTGAGTTCAAATCAATTAGAGTTGCAAGCGATTTTAGAAAAAAAGGATACGGTGAAAAAATATTGAAACATTTAATAGATCGAGCAAAAGATTTAAAATTAAACAAATTAAGTATTGAAACCGGGTCTGGGGATTTCTTTAAACCCGCAAGAAAACTTTTTGAAAAGATTGGTTTTAAAAAATGTGAGCCTTTTGCTCATTATAAGGAAGATCCAAATTCTTGTTATATGAATTTAAATATTTAAATTAGTTTAATATTTCATTAATCTTATTAAATTCACCAATTTTAAAAATTAATACATCATCTTTTTTAAAACCAAAATTTTCAGCGTTATCTTTAAATCTTTTTGGAGGTTCCATTATAGGTTCTAAAGATAAAACAAATGTTCCCCAATGAGTACCTAAAACTTTTTTACTCCTTAGGTCTCTAGCTACCTGTAAAGCTTCTTCAGGTGATGTATGATATATTGATTTTTCAAACATTGGTCTAAAATCATATGCACCAATATTAATCATCGTTAAGTCGATGGGTCCAAAATTTTTACCAATTGTTTTGTAAATTTCACCATAACCAGTATCGCATGCAAAAAATATTTTTTTTCCTTTGTATTCTATTAAAAAACTTCCCCACAAAGTCTTATTTGTATCAGTCAAACTTCTTTTTGACCAATGCACTGCTGGTAAAAAAGTAATTTTAATATCATTTACTTTTACCTCTTGATACCAGTCAAGCTCCTCTACATTTTTAAAATGATTTTTTTTAAAATATTTTCCAAGCTTAAGCGCTGTTAGAACTTTTGTATCTTTATATGGAAATTTTCTTATAGTATTCATATCTTGATGATCATAGTGATTATGAGTTAATAAAAATAAATCAATCTTTGGCAATTCGTTTAAACTTAGTGCAGGATCTGTATATCTTTTAGGACCAAATATTAAAGGGCCAGCATTTTTTGAGAAAACAGGATCTGTTATAATAGTTGTGTCACCCAGCTTAATTAAAAATGTTGCGTGACCGATCCAGCCAATATAGTCTTCATCTTTAATACTATTAAATTTTTTTAAAACTTTATTTTTTTTTATTACATGCTCTTCAGGAACACTCATATCTATTTTTTTTTTCTCTTTATTAAAAGTACTATACGACCACTTTATATTTTCGCTTCGCACAGGGGAACCTTCTGGGTTTCTAAATCGACCATCTTCTAAATGATGATAAGGTTTATTTGTCATAGAAAAAGTAAATGAATTATAGTGAAAAAAAATAATAAATAAAATTATAAATTTTTTCATTTCTACTATTTAAAAATTGTAGTGAAATGACCCATCTTTCTTTTAGGTTTTATTTCTTTTTTTAGGTAGTCGAAAAAAAACTCATTTTCTTGAATTTTCTTATTTCGATATTTAGTAATGTCATCACCAATTAAATTTATCATTTTTGCATTAAATTTTTTTTTTGTTTCTATTTTATTCATGCCACATACTGCCCTAATATGATTTTCAAATTGACTTATATTGTGAGAGTTAATTGTTAAGTGTCCAGAGTTATGTACTCGTGGAGCGATTTCATTAACATAAACATTATCTTTCTCATCAATAAAGTATTCTACACATAGTGTACCTATATAATCTAATTCCTCTGATATCTTTTTAGCCCATTCGGTAGATAAGTTTAAAACATTTTCATTAATATTTGCTGGTATTTCAGAAAATTTAAGTATTTGATCCTCATGAATATTTTCAATGGGTTCATAAATCTCATAGGTTTGATTTTTAAACCTTGTAATAATAACAGAAATTTCTTTTTTTAGATTCACTACCTTTTCTAGAATATATTCCTTATCAAAATCAATTTTAAGTTTTTCAATATCATTTTTACTATTTAACTTGAATTGACCTTTGCCATCGTATCCTAAGGTAGTAGTTTTCAAAATACCAGGTAAAAAATTTACATTGTTGTTTAAGTCTTGTAGTTTTTTCACCATTACATAATCAGTTGTTTTGATGTTAAGACTATTTACAAATTTTTTTTCAAGAAATCTATTTTGAATAACTTGATTTATGTTTGGTTTTGGTAAAACTTGTTTATGTTTATTAATAAACTCAAGAGTATCAAAAGGTATATTTTCAAATTCAAAAGTTACAACGTCTATTTTGTTTATAAATTCTGAAATTTTATTTTCATCTTTATAATTACCAAATAAAAAATTATCTGAAAATTTTTGTGCTGGAGCATCTTTATCATCGCAATAAATTATTGTATTTATATCAAGTTTCTTTGCTGCGGTTGCGAGCATACTGCCTAATTGACCACCACCTAAAATTCCAAGATTTAATTTACTCATTTAACGTGGTGTTTTTTTTACAGATCTAGTTTGTTTATTTCGCCAATTTTCAAGATTTTTTCTTATTGATGTATCGCTAACAGATAATATTGATGCTGACAATAAAGCTGCATTAATTGCTCCATCTACTCCAATAGCAACTGTTCCAACCGGTATTCCTTTTGGCATTTGCGCAATTGAAAGAAGGCTATCTAGGCCCTTTAATTTTTTACTTTCTATTGGAACACCAATTACTGGTATTCTTGTTAGGGCAGCAATCATTCCTGGCAAATGAGCTGATCCGCCAGCTCCTGCAATAATTACTGAAATATTATTTTTTTCTGCTTTTTTTGCAAATTCAAACATTCGATTTGGGGTTCTATGTGCTGAGACAATTTTAGTTTCATGTTTAATTTTGAGTATCTTAAGTACATTAACTGTATATCTCATCGTTGAGTAATCTGATTGACTACCCATTACTATAGCTACTTTATGATTGTTTTTATTTGGCATTTATATATTTCATATCAAAAATTTTAACACTAATATATATTTATTATATGAATTATAAAATTGATAATCTTCAATATTGCAAGTGGTCTAGAGAAGTATTTGAAATCAACAGGCAGGCAGGTTTAGATGCAGTACATGTTACAGTTGTCTATCATGAAGATTATGATGAATTTCTTAAAAGATTAAAAGAATGGGATGATCATTTTAAAAATAATTCTGATTTGATTTTTCTTGGAAAAAACTTTAACGATATCGAAAAAGCCCATAAAGAAGAAAAAACAGCTATTTTTTTTGGTTTTCAAAATTGTTCGCCGATCGAAGATGATATTGGCTTAATAGAAAAAGTACATGAACATGGATGTAGATTTATGCAACTAACATATAATAATCAATCTTTGTTAGCTACTGGATGTTACGAAAAATATGATAGTGGCGTTACCAACTTCGGAAGAGAAGCAATAAAAGAAATGAATAAAATTGGAATTGTGGTTGACATGTCACATTCAGCCGAAAAAAGTACTCTTGATGCCATTGAAATTAGTGAAAAACCTATTGCAATAACTCATGCTAACCCAGCTTTTTGGCATAGTGCAAATAGGAATAAATCAAAAAATCTATTAAAAACATTAGCCGAAAGTAAAGGTATGTTGGGTCTTTCTTTATATCCTCATCATTTAAAAAATGGAACAAACTGTAAACTAGATAGCTTTTGCGAAATGACAGCACAGACAGTGGATATTATGGGAATAAATAATGTTGGAATTGGTTCGGACTTATGCCTTTACCAGCCAGATACTGTTGTAGAGTGGATGAGAAATGGCACATGGGCTAAGCAAAAAAATTTTGGCGAAGGCAATAAATCCAATCCTGGCTTTCCAGAACAACCAGATTGGTTTCGTGATGCAAGAGGTTTCAAAAATTTAGAAAATGGTTTTAAAAAAGTTGGATTTAGCGAAGAAGAAATAAATAAAATCTTAGGAAATAATTGGTTTAATTTTTACAAAGGAATAAATTAATGGAAGTACAGCTAAGAGATCCTAAAGAAGTAATGAAATTATCAAGACTTGGCTCGTTCCATCAATCTAAATTATCTTTTTTAAGATCATTTTTACGGGAATTTAAAAACTGGGAATATAAAAGAGATTTATTAGAACTTGATGAAAATGGTTTTGGCATTGTAGTTTATTCTTTTAGAAAAAAAAAAAGAATTTATTCTCTTATATGTTTTGCAAACAAAATAACTGATCAAGAAAGATCAGATAGAGTAATAGCTACAAAGTGGGATGCTGCTTTTACTTTATTTGATGGAATTCCAACAAAACAAGATATTGAAAGATTAAAAAAAAATGTTCCTAAGCAAGAAGTTGGCAGAATGTCATATAAGGAACTTACTTTATCTAGAGCAAATAAATCAGTAAGAATTTTTAATTATGTAGCCGAATGTCTTTCAAATGGACAACAACCCGATAAAAATAAATTAGCAAAAGTTGGTTATCTCTATAGGACAACAGCTGTCTATGGATCTGGAAAATTTGGATTAGCTGACAGATTTAGAATTAAAAATAGAGAGGAAATTTATGGCCCATTTAGATTAGAAATGATGCTAGTTTATCTTGTTAGACAATTTACTTTTGACCAAGTAAATCATATTGCAAAAAGTAAAAATCCTAAAAAAGCTATATCTTTAGACCCTGAAATATCAAGAAATTTAGGAATTGGTAACTCTACTGGTTTAGGAATGGCACCATTTATAGTAAATCATCCTTTGTTATTGAATAATTGGATTATGGCTAGAGAAGTTGCATTAAAAAAAATAAGACAAATAAAAAAAATCAACCAAAGCGATGTAGATCTCATAATTAATTGTCTAAAAAGTTCACAAAAAAATATTGAAAACTGGAATACTGAAAGTGACTATCAATTGTCAAAAATAAATCATTTAAAAAAAGATTTAGATCTTTTAATTCAATATTTTTTGACAAGATTTGATTATAAAAAAGAATTTTCCTATAATGACTTATATATTTGGGCTAAAAAAAGCTTAGGTTCTGAATGCTTAGAGTTTATGGTCTCTGTAATAATGGAACCATATGAAAAGATAGTAAGTCCATTAATTAAAACTATGAGCGCAGACGAGGATATATATTTTACAATTCCTGTAAATAAAACTATTTCAGATTTAAGGAATATTTTAGAATTAAATTACACAGATATTCTTAAAATAGATTTCACACAAAAAGAAAACAACCAGAATTTTTGGTTTATTTCGAAAAATAAAGAAGAACCTAGACTTGCAAACAGATTTAAAGATAATGGTTCAGAACTGGAACAACCACTAGCTATAGGAAGGGATATTTGTCAATTATATCAAAGAATTTCAAACGAAAAAAATAGTTTAACTATTGGTAAATTTTTAATGAATAATAATGATCTTAGGCATGTAATTAGAAGAGCCTTTATAACAGAAAAATTTCCATATGCCGAGATACAAGATAACACTATAGGTTCTAAACTAATGCCTATAGATATGTTAAGACTAAAACTTTCTTTTTTTGGTGCTGTTAAATTTGATCCACGTTCAGACAAATGGTTAAGGATTTGCATGTTCCAGGGAGCACCTTTACCAAATGAACTTAAAACAACAAATGACCATTGGGTGTATAATTCAATTAATTAATGAAAAGCTTTAGCGAGATAGATACGACTGTTAAAAGAGCTTCAAAAAGTGTCGGTTTTGATTGGGGTATAGCTGAGGAACTTGGAAAAAATATAAGGTTACTAGAAATGTTTGGTCTTCCGGGCTTAAAAAACTTAAATGCATATTTTAAAATCTATAGACAAAAACAATTCCAAAAAATAAGTTTAATTTCAAAAATAAACTCTTCTAATATTGCGTACTGTCCAATAATAGCAGGTATAAATTTCTTAGATCAGATAACTAATTTAGAAAAAATGGACGAGGTTGGTTTTGAAAATATGTCGTATCCCATGTTATTTATACCTTTTCTAAGTAGGTCTACGGAAATAATTGGTAAACGTATTTTCTTAAATATTGATGGAAAAGAATTTCTTTTAAACTTTAACCAATCTATTTATTCTAATTTTTTAAGTGGAGACATTATTGAGCTTGCCAAAATAATAAAAGTCAAATTCATTGAAAATAAAAATACTTTTAGCGAAAATGAATGGCAAGAACTATACGAATTATCAGAAGGAACATTTGTAGAAGAATCTGAGCAATTAAAGAAATCAGCAGCAGGCGCAGGATTAACTGATAATGACTGAGGAGCAAAAATTAAATTTAGAAGATATTGATGATAAGTGTGAAGAATGTAAGAAAATAGATGAAAGTGTAAGAGAAAATCTAATCTTAACAGGTTTTAAAATTTGTAAGTCTTGTCGAGTTTCAAAAACTATCTTCCCAATTTAACTTATCGTACTTATTGGTAATGCGTTCATTCTACTAATTACAAATGAGACTGATAAAAACGCGATAATTAAAAATGCTAAAAAAATTATCCCAAAAGACTTAAGATTAGATTTAAGCCCTAAAACATGTTTTGTTGATATAATCAGTGATGCAAAAATCCAAAACTGGGTTAAAAATATTACTGGTAATACTAAATCAGGTGTTACCGCAAAAAATCTAATTAATCCAGGCGCATGGGCATAACCAACCCCGATTAAAATTTTTTTAAATGGAATTTTACTATTTTTGTCCGGAAATAATTTAACTCCAATTACAAAAATTAATAAAGCCCAGACAAACCATGTTAGAATTGCAGTAAGTCCAGATAGACCTATTGATGTCTTGACTATGCTATTAGCAGCTATTGCTCCTGCAACACCTTCTAGGATCATAATCAAACCGGCAAAATATATAGCTGCTTCACCAAAATATTTGTTATCTGAATAAAGAGCTTTATCTAACTTTAAAGATCTGAAAACTATATCTAAAAATACTGCAAACATAATTTAAAATGAGGAGCGGTATATCCGCTCCTCAAATAATAATTTAACCTTTGACTACTTCTCTAGTATTTGCGTGGTGTGAGTCTGTAAATGGAATATCTACAACTACTGCGTCTACAGGTTTACCTGGTTTAATAGAATATTTCTTAGGTAGATGTACTTTATATTTTGAACCAACTTTTCCTTTTGGAAATCCATTATGATTTTTAGTACCATCATATGGAACATATCCCATAGCAATATTGGTTCCTTTTTCAGGATGATACCAAGGAGAAGTTATAAATCCGACTGGTTTTCCACCACTAGCTTTAGAAATCAACCAAAAATCTGGTGCATATTCTTTAATTGGTTTTCCGCCTAATTCCAAACCAACCAGCTGTAGTTTATAAGGTTTCTTTCCAGCTTTTAATTTTTTTCCCATTTTTTCAAGCGCTTCTTTTCCTACGTAATTAGCTTTTTTCTTCCACTCACCCTTACCAGATAATGATACTTGATATCCAAGATTACATTGAAAAGGATTATGCTCATGATCTAAATCCTGACCCCACGAGAGAATACCAGCTTGAATTCTTCTATGGTGTGCTGGTGCAATAACTCTTAATTTATGTTTTTTACCAGCTTTTAATACTGCATTCCACATATCATCAGCATACTTAGTTGCATTATATAAATATATTTCATATCCAGCTTCACCTGAAAAACCAGTTTGAGAAATTATGCATGGTCTACCACCAACTTTCGCTTTTGCTAAACCGTAGTATGGCATATTATCTAATTTAACTTGTCTCCCTATAAGATCTTTCATTAACGCCAATGCTTTTGGCCCCTGTATTTGAACAGGACAAGAATCTATTTCATCAATTTCACATTTAAACTTTTTGTTTGCATTTACTCCTTGCAAATAAAGTCCGATATCACTGTCTGATAAACTAAACCAAAATTCGTCTTTAGATATTCTTAAAAGTATTGGGTCATTTAAAACACCACCTTTATAGTTACACAAGATTACGTATCTTGCACGCATTGGTGAGATTTTAGTAGCATCTCTTGTAATTACATAATTAACAAATTTTTCAGCGTCACGTCCCTTTACTCTTATTTGTCTTTCTACTGCAACATTCCACATTGTTACATCATTTTTAATTGAATTATATTCTACCATCGCACCATTTTTTCCTCTTACATATCCTCTTGGATGATAAATACGATTGTATACTGTGGCTCTCCAACAACCTGCTCTCATTGACAAATGCCAATAAGGTGATTTTCTAACTCGTGTTGAAATTAGTAGCTCAACTTTTGTCGGACCACTTTGTCTTAAATTATAAGGTACCTGTCGATCTGATTGATTTACAGACGTTGCATGTTTCATTTTTGAATAATCAAATTCTTTAGACATATTTATTTTCCTCCAACCACTTGTTTGTTTCCTTCAAGCCGCCGAATGTATAAATGTGAAAAAAATCAGTATGCATTTTTAATTTCCCAATTAATTCATTAGGGTCTTTAGGTTTCATTAAATCTAATGCCTTACTAAAGTTAGATTTAAGAAAATTTATGGAATTTTTTGCACCAACAATATTAGCAAATTTTATTAAGCTTGTTATTTTAAGTGGCCCAGTAATTCCTACATGAACTGGTACTGATTGTTTTGATATAAAGTCAATTATTAGCTGTGGATCCATCAACCACTGTGTGACTATATAATCAGCGTAAGGCTTTTTATCTTCCATTGCTTTTTCTAATTTAGAATCCGATATATCAGGACTCCCCTCTGGATGTCCAGCAATTCCTATCTTCATCTTCTCAAAATAACCTGTCTCAAGAAGCTGGATTGAGCTATCAAATTTACCGATAGGTTCTCTGCTCCCACCTATGATAAGTGCTTGTTTTACACCTCCGTCTTTACAAATTGAAATGTAGTCTTTAAGTTGTGTTTCAGTCTCAATGGATCTTGCTGGAAAATGAGGTATTGGGTTATAGCCACTTTTAACTAAATTTACTGCTTGTTTTGCCGTATCTTTGTAGTCTCCACCTGGCAGCATGGTTATATAAACATCTTTTAGAGAAGGCAAAGTTTCCAAATCAGTTTTAGGACTAATTTCTAAAGAAAAATTCATTAAACGGATACTTATTTATTTTATAAAAGCTGTCTATAAAAATTTGAGATCAAATTGAAACAGCTTACTTTTTGTTTTGACCCCTGTGTTTTTGGATCCTTTGTCCGTATTTTTGAGTTACCCTGTCAAAAATTATTGCTAGGGCTACAATTGCTAGACCATTCATCATCCCGAGGGCCAAATATTGGTTAGAAATAGATTGGAGAATTGGTATACCTAAACCTTTCACACCAATCATAGAAGCTATCACTACCATTGCTAAAGCCATCATTATAGTTTGATTTATTCCAGCAAATATCGTTGGAAGCGACAATGGGATTTGTACAGATTTTAACTTTTGTAATGGAGTTGCCCCAAATGCTTCACTTGCTTCGAGGGTTTCTTTATCAACCTCCCTTATTCCTAAGTTAGTTAACCGAACAATTGGAGGAAGGGCATATATACATACAGCTAATAAACCTGGTACTTTGCCAATTCCTAACAACATGATAATTGGAATTAAATAAACGAAACTTGGTATAGTTTGCATCATATCTAAAATTGGTAAAATAGTTTTTTCTGCTCTATCAGATTTAGACATTAAAACTCCAATTGGTATACCCACAACAATACAGACTAATGTTGAAACTGAAATTATAGCTACTGTTGCCATACAGTTCTTCCACATTCCAAAATATCCAATAATAACAAAACATATCATTGTTCCAATTACTAGTTTAACACTCCTTGATCCAATCCATGCTAATAAACCAAAAACCCCAATTACAATTGGCCATGGGCTAGTTACTAATAATTTTTCCAACCAAATTAAAAAATATAAAAGAGGATCAAAAAAACTTTCAATCCCGTCTCCATAAGCTCTTGAAAATTCTTTAAAACTTAAATCTATTCCCTTCTTTAATTCTCTTAAAGCGGTACGATCCATTTCGGGAATATTATTTAAGAAATCCATAAAATTTTGTTCTGAACCCGTTATTTTAAACGGGTTCAGATAATTTACATTATTATAGTGATGCTTTTATAGCTTTTTTTGCTTTTCCAGATACCCATTTAGACCAAACGTCTTCTTGAGTTTTAAGGAACTCTATCGCAGCATCTGCACCTTCAGCTTGGTTTTCTCCCATCCAAACTAACATGCCGTTCATTACTGGACCAGGATAAACTCTTTTCTTAAGATAATTCATACCATCTTTTCCAGCAGTTTTTTTATAGTTATCAGTAGCTACAGTGAAAACTTCTGATTTAACCCATGAAGATTTTTTAGGGTTAGCACATTCTTGTTCTGGTTTTGATAAACAATTATCCCAGTTATCTTTTCCAGCGTATTCACCCATATCAACAGCTATCATTCCGTATTTTCCAATTAAAGCTGTTGGTGACCAATAGTAACCAAACCAGTTTTCACCTCTTTCGGCAGCTTTAGCAATTGAACCATCAAGTCCAGCTGCTGAACCAGTTTCAACAATCTTCCAACCTTTTTTTTCCATTTCCCAAGCTCTATAATGGTTTCTGTTACTTAATTCACAGTTCCATCCTGGAGGGCAAATATGAAATCCACCTTTTGATGGATCTTCAGGGTGTGGAAATAGATCAGGTCTTTTTAAAATTGCATCAGCAGTAGTTAATTCTGGATGCTTTTCTAAAGTAGCAGGTAATACCCACCATCCTTCACCTAAACCAGTAATAGGAGCCTTGTTTATTGAGTGAAGTTTTCCTTCAGATACAGCTTTTTCTAATTCAACAATTGCAGCATTAGCCCAAAACTCAGGAGCTATATCTGGTTCACCTTTTTCTTGCATAGATGTAAATGTTGGCATAGTTGCACCAGGCACTAATTCAACATCACAGCCATATCCTTTTTCTAGTATAATTTTATCAACCTCAGCCATGAAGTTAGCAGAAGCCCAGTTCATGTTAGCAATTGATATCTTTCCACAAGCAGCATTTGCAATTCCACTAAAAGAAGTGAAACCTAAAATAACTAGAGCAGAAAGTAGTATTCTTTTTATATTCATTTTATCTCCGTGTTTATATTTAATGCTTAATTAGAACACATTGAAATTAAAATGCAAACTAGTATCAACTTTGAGTTGTATCAAAATTGTCTTTTAGAGGGATAAAATTGGATGTAACATTATTTTAATTAAAGGGTGGTATGAAAAAAGATTTACTCACTAGATTAAATGAAGGCCCAATAATTTGTGCCGAAGGTTACCTCTTTGCAATGGAAAGAAGAGGTTATTTATCTGCTGGAGCATTTGTACCCGAAGTTGTCCTAGAACACCCTGAAGTAGTTAGTCAACTTCACAAAGAATTTATAAGAGCAGGTTCAGACGTTGTTCAAGCATTTACTTATTATGGTCATAGAGAAAAATTAAGAATTATAGGAAAAGAAGATTTATTAGAACCACTCCAAAAAAATGCTTTGAAAATTGCTAATGATGCAAAGGATAGTTTTAAAGATTTAGATCTTATGGTCTGTGGTGATGTCGCCAATACCAATATTTTTGATCCTAATGATAAAAATTCATTTATAGAGTGTCAAAACATGTATGAGGAACAAGTAAAATGGGCCAAAGAAGCGGGAGTGGATTTTATAGTAGCAGAAACTATAAGTTGGGTCGAGGAAATGAAAATAGCTTTAAAAGCAATTAAGGATGAGGGTTTAATTGCTGTAGCTAATTATGCAATTCCAAGAGGTGAAAAAACTAGAGACGGATACTCTGTGGTGGACGCTTGCAAAATAATAGAAGATCTTGGTGCAGATGTGGTTGGTTTAAATTGTTATAGAGGTCCAGACATGACGATGAAACATTTAAAGGATATAAGAAAGAATGTTTCATGCCATGTAGCGGGGTTACCTGTTCCATATAGAACTACAGAAAAGGATCCAACTTTTTTAAATATAAAAGATAATCAGTGCGATTGCATACCAGGTGATAACGCATTCCCAATAGCGCTAGATAATTTATATTGTAATAGATTTGAAATGGCTGAATTTGCAAAAGATTGCGTGCAACAAAATATAAATTTTATTGGGATTTGCTGTGGAGCCGAACCTCATCATGTAAGAGAAATGGCTTTAGCAGTTGGTAAAAAACCAATCTCAAGTAAGTACTCACCAGATATGACAAAACACTTTCACCATGGCACAGATAAATCTTTAAAAAAAGTTAATAAAGAAATTAAATATTAATTTTTTTATGAAGAATGACCCACTTTTGCAGCCTTTAAAAATAAGAAATTTAAATTTAAAAAACAGAGTAATGCTATCTGCGCATGAACCTTCTTATGCAGAAGACGGTTTGCCTAAGGATAAATATAGATTTTATCATGTTGAAAGAGCAAAAGGAGGAATAGCTTTAACAATGACCGCAGGTAGTGCAGTTGTTTCAGAGGACTCACCACCAGCTTATAATAATCTTCACGCATACAAAGATGAAATCATCCCATGGCTAAAAAAATTAACAAATGAGTGCCATGAATACGATACAAAAGTAATGATACAAATTACTCACTTAGGCAGAAGAACAAACTGGAATCATTCAGATTGGTTGCCTGTGCTTTCAGCATCCCCTTTAAGAGAACCAGCTCACAGATCTTTTCCAAAAGAGGCAGAAGATTGGGATATTGAAAGAATTATTAATGACTATGGATTGGCCGCTGAGCGAATGAAGGAAGCTGGATTAGATGGGGTTGAAATAGAGGCTTATGGTCATCTACTAGATTCTTTTTGGTCACCAGCAACTAATAAAAGAAAAGATGAATTTGGGGGCAACATAGATAATAGAATTGCTTTTTCTATGAAGGTAATAGATTCAGTACGTTCACGAGTTGGATCAGATTTTATAGTTGGAATGAGAATGGTTGCTGATGAAGATTGGAAAATTGGCTTATCTAAAAAGGAAGGTTTTGAAATTGTAAAAAAAATAAATTCCACTGGTAAAATAGATTTTTTAAATATTATTAAAGGACATATTGATACTGATCCAGCCTTAACAAAAGTGATACCAATTCAAGGAATGCCCACCGCACCTCATTTAGATTTTGCTGGAGAAGTAAAGAAGATGGTTAATATTCCAATATTTCACGCTTCAAAAATAAACGACATTTCAACTGCAAGATACGCAATAGAAAGTGGCAAACTAGATATGGTTGGAATGACAAGAGCACATATAGCAGATCCCTATATAATAAAAAAATTAATTAACAAAGAAGAGGAAAAGATAAGACCATGTGTAGGGGCTACTTATTGTTTAGATAGAATTTATGAAGGGAAAGATACTCTGTGTATCCACAATCCAGCAACTGGTAGAGAAATGTCCATGCCACATTTGCTTAAAAAAAAAGTGAGTGGTTTAAAAAAAATAACAATTGTCGGAGCAGGTCCAGCAGGTCTTGAAGCAGCAAGAGTTTGCTCTGAGCAAGGACACTCAGTGACAGTCTTTGAAGCATCAGATAAACCAGGCGGACAAATAAATTTGATCACTAGATCAAAAAGAAGAAAGGATATGGCTGGAATTATAGATTGGAGAATTAATATTTGCGAAGCAAATAAAGTTAAATTTAATTTCAACTCATTTGCATCTAAGGAAGAAATATTATCAGAAAAACCAGATATAGTTATTATAGCGACTGGTGGAATACCTAATACTGATATTTTAAATGAAGGATCAGATCTAGTTGTATCAACATGGGATATTTTATCAGGCAACGTAAATATAGAAGATGATGTAGTACTTTATGATGATGGAGGAAATTATCCAGGATTACAAGCTGCTGAGATGATTTCAAGTGAAACTTCTAAATTAGAAATTGTAACTCCAGAAAGATTTTTTTCTCCTGATATTGGTGGAATGAATTTTGTTCCTTATGGAAAAAATTTTTATGAAAAAAATGTTAAAATATCTCTCAACAGTAGAGTAAAAAGTGTATTTAGAAAAGGTAATAGATTAGGTGTAAAAATAAGTTCAGATTACTCAGATTTAACTTTTGAAAAAGAAACTTCCCAAGTTATTGTTGAACACGGCACATCTCCAGTAGATGATTTATATTTTGAATTAAAAGATCAATCTAAAAATTTAGGTCAGGTTGACTATAAATCGTTAATCAAAGGATTGAATAAAGAAATTATCAAAAATAAAAAAGGTGACTTCTTTTTATTCAGGGTAGGTGATGCTATATCTAGCAGGAACATTCATGCTGCGATATATGATTCGCTTAGAATTTGTAAAGATTTTTAGTTATGGCTCAAAAAGACGTTGGTAACAAAACTCCTCTTCATGATTTGAAAAATACTGATGAGGTCATGAAGTATTATGATGAATGGGCCAAGTCACAAAAATACAATAAAGATATGGAAGCTTGGGAATATTCAGGCCCAAAAGAGACAGTAGAAGTTATAAATAAACATCAAAAAGATAAAAATATAAAAATTTTTGATGCTGGATGTGGAAGCGGATTAGTTGGAGTTGAGCTTAAAAAATATGGTTTTATAAACTTTGATGGGTCAGATATTTCAAGAGAATTATTAAATCAGGTACCAAAGGGACTCTACCAAAACTTAACACAATCTGATTTAAATAAACCGACTAACATAAGTAATAATTCTTATGATATAGTCACCTGTGTTGGCACTTTTACTTTTGCACACGTAAAAGCTCATGCGCTAGATGAATTTGTTAGAATTACAAAAGAAAATGGTTTAATTTGTTTTACAATCAATGAAGCTATTTATGAAAACCAAGGTTTTAAAAAAAAGTTAGAGGAATTAAAAAATAGTAATAAAATTGAGGAAATTGAATTTTTTAAATCAAATTATCTTGCAAGTAAGGATGTAAGTGCATGGCTAGGGTTATATAAAGTATTATGAAAATTATTTTAGTTATGGGATTACCTGGTGCGGGCAAAACAACTTTAGCAAATGAACTTGCTCCAATGATAAATGCAAAAAGATTAAATGCAGATGAAGTAAGAAAAGCAGCAAATGATTGGGACTTTTCAGAAGAGGGTAGAACAAGACAAGCAAAGAGAATGGCAGATTTTGCTCTTAAACTTAAAGCAGAAGGAAGTTATGTTGTTGCTGATTTTATTTGTCCAACTCCAGAAGCAAGAAGTTTATTTCCAGCAGATTATGTAGTTTGGGTAGATACAATAAAAGAGGGAAGATTCGATGATACTAATAAAATGTTTATAAAACCTGATAAATTTGACTTCCATGTTACTTCACAAGATGCCAAAAATTGGGCACCCAAAATATTTAAAGATTTAAAAAAATAATTTATATTGTTTACGTATGAATTTGTTTGCACAAAAATTGATAGTTATTTTTTTTATTTTCATCTTTGGAATTTCAAAATCTTATAGTGCTGCAGTCACGCAAATCGATAAACAAGTTTTTGCTGATGGAGACGGAGAAGATTTATCTTCATTTATGGGTGATGTCGTTTTTAATAACGATGGTACTAAGATGTTTACCAGTTATCATAATAATAGCGGAAACAATACTGATGATGTTATTAATGAATATACTTTATCGGTACCATATGACATCTCATCAGCAACATACGCTGGAGCTTCTGAGCGATGTGCTGTTACAGATGGAGAGGCCAGTAGCAAAACTAAAGCAATGTTAAGTTTCTCCTTCAGTGATGATGGAATGAAGATATTTGTTGCACAAAGAGGTTTAAACGGGGCCCATAACTCATTTGTGAATAGATTGGATTTAACATCTGCCTACGATGTTTCAACATGTGTATATATAAATGAAATAAATGTAGACACAGCTCTACTTCAAAATGGATCTACTGCAGGTCCCAGAGTTAATACAGGTGGAAGAAATAATTTACAAGGACTAGATATTACTAATGATGGAACAAAAATGTTTTTAACAATGAACGATAGAGATGGTAATCAATCTGTAAAAAAGTACAACTTTGCAACTCCATACGACTTGACGACGATTACTATCGATCCAAGTGCAATAGTATTACAAAAGGAAAATCCTTTTGGAATTTTTTTTGGAAATAATGGAAAAAGATTATTCGTCAGTTTTATTGGTGTATCTCCCAATAAAGGAATAATTGAACAATACACTCTTGATACAGCATATGATTTATCATCATTTACTCTTGATGGACAAATTGGCTTGGAAGAGATGGACTCTGATTTAGATGATTTAATAAATGTTTCATTTAGTAAAGATGGCCTTAAAATGTTTGCAGCGCACAGACAGGATGAAAAAGTTTTTGAATATGATGTTAGTTGTCCTTTTACAGTTGTAGAAGGAAAATGTGTAAGTATAACAACTAATTCTGATCGATTAGGTATTGCTGAAGCTCAAATTGAATTAGCAAAAAGAACAATTAATCAATCAACCAATTCAGCATTGAATAGACTTAAATGGATTAGAAGAAACAAAGAAAAACAAAATTTATCAAATCAAAATGTTAAATTCAATTTTTCTAATGATATTCTTTCATCAGTAAAATCTTTACCTATTTCATCAATTAAGAAAATATCAGCATATGAAACAAATAATAATTCCCTAAGTAATTTTTTTTATTGGAGTGAAGGAAGTGTTTTATTGGGTAAAGTTGGCGACACAAGTATTTCTTCCGCAAAAGATATTAAAACAAATTCTTTTACTTTAGGGTTAGACAAATTTACTGAAAACTCTGGAATTAAGGGGGTAGCTTTTAGATTTGGAAATGAAGATGTCGATGTAGGAAGTAATGGTAGTAATTTAGATGCTAATACTTATAACATTACATATTATAGCACTTCACCAATCAAAGACGATACTAAACATGTGGATACCATAATAGGTATTGGCAAGATTAGGTCTAATATATTAACAGTTGTCGATGATAACAACCACACAGCAAATCGAACAGGTCAACAAATTTATTTTACCCACAAAATTAAAGACGAAGTCAAAAAAAATAATTTAACCCTAATACCCTCTGCACAAATTGATTTTGGACATACAATACTTAATAAATATTCAGAGACAGGTAATCTAGGTATCACATTTGAAGATCAGCATGTAAGAACGAGAAATTTAAGAGGAGCAATTGCATTTTATGAAGACTTATCAAATGAAGAAATTAAATTTAAAAGACACGGAAAATTAGAATATTTAGCTGATTTATACCAATCATCAGATTTGAACTACAAATACAATTCTGGAGGAAGTTTATTAAATACCAGCTTAAGCACAGGGGCAACACATAATTTAAATGGTGAAATTGGTTTAGATATTATTTTACCTGAGGGTTATAGTGTTTTTATTATATACGAAAGAAACCAAGCCTTAGATAATGGTCATAATGATAATATATATGTTGCATTAGGTTATTTACCAAGAAAAGATACCGAATATGCTTTCACATTAAATGGTTCAGAAAACCTAATGTCAAAACTCGAAATTAAAAAAGATATCAAAGGATTTGATTTAATCTTTAACCTTAACGATGATTTAACAAATTTAGGTGACACTAGAGACGCTTATATTGAACTAAATAAAGTCTTTTAATTTAATTATTTAAGATTAAACTGATCAGATAGGATTATCTATGAGCTACAAGTGGGATAACAAAAAACCAACTGCACAAATGCTAGGAAGATGGCAACCATTTCATGATGGTCACTATGCTTTATTTAAAGAAATAATTAAAAAAACTGGTCAAGTCTGCATTCAAATTAGAGATGTGCAAGGAGTAGATGATAATCCTTTTGATTTTGAAACAGTTAAAAAAAAAATAGAAGAAAGATTAAATCCCGAATTTGAGGGACGATTTAAAGTAATATTAGTGCCAAATATAACGAATATCTGTTACGGCAGAGGTGTAGGGTATAAAATAGAAGAAGTGGTTTTACCTGAGGAAATTCAAAAGATATCAGCAACTAAAATAAGAGCTAAAATGCGAGAGGATGGAGATTTAAAGTGAATGAACGACTTAAATCAATTGTTGATTTAGAAAAATATCCAATTCACGATTTAAATTCACCAGTAATAAAAAAATTAGTTGAAAAATGTAAAAAAGAATTAGACGAAGATAGTTGTTCGACAATCCCAAATTTTATTTTGCCAAATTCACTAGCAATAATGAATTCAGAATTAGAAAAACAGCTTGATGAAGTTTATATGTCTAAAGAAAAAATTAATCCTTATTTATATGCTAAAGATGATTCAGAGTTACCAAAAGATCATCCTAAACGAACCTTCATGAACAGATTTAATGGATATTTGAATTCAGATTGTTTTTTAAAAGGTTCCGAAATGAAATTTCTTTACGAAACAGAGGAACTTTTAAAATTTGTTTCCTTATGTTTAGGAGTTTCACCAATATATAGATGGGCAGATCCTTTAGCATGTCATGCTTATAATGTTATGGAGCCAGAGGGAATTTTGCCTTGGCATTTTGATAGTTGTGAATTTACATTAAGCTTAATGATCCAAAAACCTGAGAAAGGTGGAATATTTGAATACTGCCCAAACATAAGAGAGCCTGGTAATGAAAATTTTGATGAAGTAAAAAAAGTTTTAAACGGAGATAGATCAAGAGTTAGACAATTAAAATTAGAGCCAGGGGATTTACAAATATTTAAAGGTAGATTTACATTACATAGAGTAACTAAAGTAGAAGGAAATAAATCAAGATACATGTGTATTCCTGCTTATGTTCTTGATCCTTGGAGAGTAAACACCCCTGAACATTCAAAAGCAATTTATGGAAAAGTTCTACCTATACATTTAGAAAGAAATGTTGCTAGATCTGATGGTTTAACAGATTAAATGATAAAAAAAATTGCAGTAATTGGTACTGGA
This sequence comes from uncultured Pelagibacteraceae bacterium, assembly GCA_902574525.1. Taxonomy (GTDB): domain Bacteria; phylum Pseudomonadota; class Alphaproteobacteria; order Pelagibacterales; family Pelagibacteraceae; genus Pelagibacter. Next base: position 73,827 of record CACGNQ010000001.1, on the reverse strand, counting down.
GTTATAGGTACTGGTTGGATTATTAGATGTTTAGCTCATAATTTTAAAGTCACAGCGTATGACAGAGATCCCAAATTAAAAAAAAAAATTATTCAAGAGATAAGAAGAGCGTCGCCATTTGTAAAAAAACTATTTAAAAAAAAAAAAATTAATCTTAAAAATTTTAAGTATGTAGCCTCTTTAGAAGCAGCACTTAAAGATGCAGATTTTATTCAAGAAAATGCTATAGAAAATTACAAAATTAAAACTAAGTTAATGAAGCTTATTGGAAAGTATGCAAAAAATAATGCAATTATTTCATCAAGTTCATCTGGTCTGCTTCCTACAAAAATTTATTCAAAATGTAGAAATCCAGCAAGAACTATGATTGGACACCCGTTTAATCCAGTTTATTTATGCCCTGGAGTTGAAGTGGTTGCCGGTAAAAAAACTAAAACAAAATTTTTAAACAAGGCTAGCAAATTTTATAAATCTATTTCCATGAATCCAATTATTGTTAAAAAAGAATTACCTGGATATTTAGCAGACAGATTACAAGAAGCTCTTTGGAGAGAAGGTTTGCATATAATTAATGAAGGATATGCGACTACAAAAGATTTAGATAGAGCCATTGAGGATGGTCCAGGTTTAAGATGGTCTTTGATGGGAACTTTTTTAACTTTTCATTTGGCTGGTGGTAAACTTGGGATGAAGCATATGTTAAAACAATTTGGACCAGCATTAAAATTACCCTGGACTAAATTGAAAGCTCCAAAACTTTCAAAAAAATTATCTGACAGGGTAATCAGTGGAACAAAATCTCAAGCAAAAGGAAAGTCTGTGGCAATGATTTCCAGTATTAGAGATGAATATCTAGTTAATCTTCAAAAGCTAAGAAAAAAATATGAAGACAAATTAAGGAAATGATTGTAAAAAAATATCATGACTGTCACAGTAAAAAATCTTGGGCATGGTATTAAAAATATCAAGATTAACGATCCGAAAACTTACAATTCATTAAGTTTTGCTACTCTTTCACTGCTTATAAAAACATTTCAAAAAATGGATAAGGATAATTCTACAAGAGTAATTATTTTAGAAGGAGTTGGCAAAGGATTTAGCGCAGGACACAACCTTAAAGAGGTAAGAGGACTTAAGAAAAGATCTAGGTATTTAAAATTATTTAATCTTTGTTCAAAATTAATGATCCAAATTGTCGAGGGCCGTAAGCCAGTAATTGCTAAAGTTCATGGCGCGGCTTATGCGGCTGGATGTCAATTAGTTGCAAGTTGTGACTTAGCTTATAGTACTAACGATGCAATATTTGCAACACCAGGTGTTAACATTGGATTGTTCTGTAGCACACCTATGGTTGCAGTGAGTAGAAAAATAACAAGAAAAAGAATGATGAAAATGCTTCTTACAGGTGAGCCAATTAAAGCTAACTATGCGAAAGAAGTTGGTTTAATAAATGATCATTTTTCCAAAAAAAATCTAAACAAAGAAGTTATGAAAATTGCAAAAACAATTTCATCAAAATCAAATTTAACAATAAAAATTGGAAAACAGGCCTTTTATAAACAATTAGAGATGCCTTTAAGAAAGGCTTATAATTTTACAGCCAAGATGATGACACTTAACATGATGTCAATTGATGCCAAAGAAGGTATTCAAGCTTTCTTAGAAAAAAGAAAACCAAAATGGAAACATAAATAATGAGTGACGAACAGATTAAGAGTATTTTGGAAAAATCAAAAATTATTGCCATGATAGGTATTAGTTCAGAGAAAAAAGGTGAGGACCCAAAAAATTTAAAAAGAAAACCAGCTAATGTTGTCATGAAATATATGCAAGACTTTGGTTATAAAGTGTATCCAATTAATCCGTTTGCAGAAGGTGAAATTATTAATAACGAAAAAGTTTTAGCAGATTTAAAAAATATACCAGAAAAAGTTGATATCGTAGATGTATTTAGACCATCAAAAGAAACCCCGGAAATTGCTAATCAAGCTAAAGCAATAGGTTCAAAGGTATTATGGTTGCAGTATGGAATTCATAGTGATGAAGCAAAAGAAATTGCTGCAAGCTCTGATATGGAATTTATTTCTAATAGATGTATAAAACAAGAATATCAAAAAATTTTTCAAAAATCTAATCCAGTTTTCCCTGCATTAAAAAAATAGTGAAAAAAATTAATTTTTTCATAATTTTTTTTGTTTTGCATTGTAGTTTTTCTTTTGCAGAAAATTCAAAAGCTTATTTTGGTGGAGGATGTTTTTGGTGTATGGAGGAGGCTTTTGAAAATAAAAATGGGGTAAAAGAGGTTATCTCAGGTTATTCAGGTGGAACAACTGAAAATCCAACTTATGAAGATGTAACTTATGGTAATACAGGACATTTTGAAACAATCGAAATAATTTATGATAAGTCTATAATAACTTTTGAGGAATTAGTTAATTTATTTTGGATTAATATTGATCCTTTTGACGAACAAGGACAATTTTGTGACAAAGGTTTTAGTTATAGGTCAGTTGCTTTTTATCAAAACGAAGATCAAAAAAAAATTATTGAAAATTCTAAAAGTGAGATAGAGAAAAAATTTAACTCCAAAGTTGTAACTTATATTAGAGATTTTAAAAAATTTTATAAAGCTGAGGAAAATCACCAGGATTACTATGAAAAAAAATTTATTAATTACTTACTATACAAAAAAGGGTGTGGTAGAGAAAAAAGATTGAATAATATTTGGAAATCATGAAAAAAATTTTTTTAGTCTATGGTCATTATAATGATAAGTCTTTTAATGCAGCAATTAAAAATACTTTTATTGAAAAAGTTAAAGAGAATGGCCACGAGGTTGATTGTGTGGACTTATATAAAGAGAAATTTGATCCAGTTTTTACAGGAGAAAAACCAGACAAAACAGTTTTGGATCATCAAAAAAGGATAGAGAATTGTGATATAATTGTTTTAGTTGCTCCAATTTGGAATTTTAGAATGCCAGCAATAGTGGAGGGGTGGATAGATAGAGTTATGACTCCACCATGGGCATTTTCATTTAAAAAAATTTTTGGTAATTATGGTTATCCAGTTGGCAATTTAAAAGGGAAAAAAGCTATTGTTTTCTGTACTTATGGATCACCACAGTTTGCAATTAAAACTTTCTTTTTAAATATGCCTACAAAAAGATTAAGGAGAGGCGTATTTAATATTTGTGGAATAAGAGATGTAGTTTACAAAAGATTTTTTGCTGTCCCATTCGTTTCTGATGGAAAAAGAAAAAAGTTTTTAAGAGATGTAGAAAAATTAGCTATTGGTTTGTAGTTCTAGCCAATGGTAAAAGGATCTTTCATTGGTTCATCAGAAGTATTGAGCCAAGTAGTCTTTACCCTAGTATAGTCTTTAATAGAATCAATTCCTGCTTCCTTGCCATATCCACTATCTTTTATTCCTCCAAAAGGTGCAGAAGGTGAAATTAATCTATAGGTATTAACAAATGTTATTCCAGCTCTAATAGCATTTGAAACTCTTAATGCTCTTGAAAAATCTGAGGAAAATACTCCAGAAGATAATCCATATTGATTATCATTCATTTTTTTAATTACTTCTTCTTCACTTTCAAACTTCATTACTGAAAGAACTGGACCAAAAAGTTCATTCTCTGCTACAGGTAAATTGTGATTATCACATTCTATTATTGTAGGAGGAAAATAATAACCCTCATTTGAGAAAGGATGTCTTTTACCACCGAATTTAATTTTACCACCTTGTTCAACAGTTAATTTAATATTTTTTTCTATTATTTCTAATTGTTTAAAATTACTTAATGGTCCCATTTCGGTTTCAGGATCCATTGGAGCTCCAATTTTTATTTTTTCTGCTCTCTTAACTAGTTTATCTAAAAATTCATTATAAATACCTTGCTGTATATAAAGTCGAGATCCTGCAATACAACTTTGACCAGTTGCACCAAAAATTCCTGCAGTAATTCCATTTATTGCACTTTCTTGGTTTGCATCATCAAAAACAGCTACTGGACTTTTTCCTCCTAGTTCTAAACTAACTTCTGATAAGTTTTCAGATGAATTTTTTATAATATGTCTTGCTGTTTCTGGACCACCAGTAAAAGCAATTTTCTCTACCAAATTATGAGATGTTAGAGCTTTTCCACAAGGATCTCCAAATCCAGTAATAACGTTTACCACTCCCTTAGGTATGCCAGTTTCCTCTATTAGTTTTGCGAATTCAAACATAACAGCTGGTGCTAATTCAGAACATTTTATTACAACTGTGTTTCCCATAGCTAATGCAGGAGCTAACTTTGTAGCCGTTAAAAACATTTGTGAATTCCAAGGCACTATTGCAGCAATAACACCAATAGGTATTCTTGTTGTCATAGCTTGAATATTTGGTTTATCTATTGGTAAAACTGTGCCTTCAACTTTGTCAGCCAAACCAGCGTAATAATCATAATATTCTGCAATATAGTTTGCTTGTTTATTTGTTTCTCTAAAAAGTTTTCCAGTATCTATTGTTTCAATTTCACCAAGCAATTTAGCATTTTCTCTCAATTTATTTCCAATTGCTCTTAAATATTTTCCTCTTTCTCTTGGCAATAATTTTGGCCACTCTCCCTCAAATGCTTTTTGTGCTGCTTTTACTGCTCTATCAACATCACTTGCACTTGCTTCTGGGACTACAGCCCATGGCTTATTATTTTCTGGATTTAAAGTTTCAAAAGTTTTTTTTGATTCAGATTTTACCCATTCCCCATCAATAAACATTTTATACTGTTTTAATTTAGTCATTTTTTATATGTTCTTTAATAGCGTTATTTACATCATCTGCACATTCAATACTACACAGATGTTTTCCTTTAGGTATTATTTTTAATTTGGAATTTTTAATTACTTTACTTAGGTTTTTTGACATCTCTGGAGTCGACCCAACGTCTTCTTCTCCAGTCATAACTAAAGTTTCAGTTTTTATTTTTTTAAAATCTTCATCGTCTTTATGTTTTACAAATAGTTCATAAATTTTATTAAAATTTTTCATATTATTTCTACTTAATATTGAACTAATCCATTCAGATCTTTCTTGATTTTTTTTTAGGTAATCTTCTGTAAACCATCTTACCAGTGCATCGTTTGACATCTTGCTACTATTTTTTGATTTTTCAAATCTGTCATTAACTATCTTTTGTTGTTGATTAGATCTTTTAAATATAGAACTAAGTAAAGTTAATGTTTGCAATCTATCATTATGTTTTGTTGCAAAATTTCTTGCAATTAGAGATCCAATTGAAAAACCTACTAAATGAATTTTTCCAATATCAAGCTCATCAATTAGGTTAATAAGTTGTGCAGAAAAATCATCAAACGTTATTCGTCCAGCTCCAAGAGGTGTTTTTCCGTGACCTAGAATATCGTAAGTAAGGACCGTATTTTCAAAAGAATCAAATTGATATTCCCATATTTCGTGATCAAGGCCAACACCGTGAATTAAAACAATAGGTAATTCTTTTTTTTTATTTAATTGATAATAAGTACCTTTAGAATCAAAAGCATTGATCATTTAAATTATTTGGGTTCAATGCCCATCTCTTTCATATCTTGATATCTATCCCCAGTTCTTGCATGAGCTCTTCCACTCGAAGCTCCTCCAATTGCAATCACTATTTCATTATCAAATGGAGCATCGTGAATGGTAAATTCATGCGTTAAATAATAAGGTCTTAATCCAGAGTCTGTTTTGTGCATCATAGGTATAGAAATTTTAGATCCCGCAGGTCCTCGTGTGTTAGTAAAACTTAAATAAGATGTTCCACCCACCGCATCTCTAAATTTATTTCCAAATCTTAAAGTATGAATAAATGCTGAAGCATGTTCAATCTCACCATTCAATCCTACAACACCTGCTTTTCCATATGCTAATATTTTATCCGGGGCGCCAATTTCTTTTATTAATTCTGGCACCAACATGTCTCCGAGCTTAGGAGCTAAATCTAAAATTGTAGGTTTTAAATCTTCAACGAATCCTTGACCATCCCAAGGATTTTTAAAAACAGCCGCAACAGAAACTAATAATACAGGATTTTTTGCTTCTTTTCCTCCCTCTATAAAAGTTTTGTCTACAAACTTCGTAAACTTTCTTAATTCTAATTTCATTATTTAGTCCTGTGTTTAAAGCTATCTCTTCTAAAACTGTATAACGCTTTAGGATCAACATCAACATCAATGACCGAAGGTTTATTTGATTTAATTGCTGCTTCTACCGCATCAGTAATTTCTGAAACTCTTTTTACCTTAAAACCTTTTGCTCCATAAAGTTCTGCAACTTTATCGAAAGAAGGACTTTCTATGTCTGCTCCTAAATACCTTTTGCCGTAAAAATCTTTTTGGTAAGCTTTTTCAGCACCCCAACTTTTATTGTTCATTACAATTGTTGTAGTGTTAATTCCATATTCAACAGCTGTACTTAGTTCTGAAATTGTCATACCAAAACCTCCATCACCCATCAAACTAACAACTGTTCTATCTGGTCTTGCAACTTTTACGCCTAGTCCACATGCAAAAGAAAATCCAACTAATCCAAAATCTAATGGAGTAAATAATGATGGAGGGTCATTATATTGAAGCGCATCAGTTGCCTGCAGGCACAATGTACCTGCATCAAGTGTAATAGCTGCGTTTGCAGGTAAAACACTTCGTAATTTTTTGAATAAACCAGTTGGCCGAATAGGAAAATGGTCAATTTCTTTTCCTATATCTCTATTTTTTAAATATTTTACTCTCTCATTTAGATATTTATTTGTCCAAGAATTAGCTGATGATAAAAGCTTTTGATTTTTAATTTCTTTAAAGATTTGATTTGTTACTGTTGAAGCATCACCACAGATCCCAATAGCAATTTTAAAGTATCTACCCAACATTGATCTTTCAAGTTCAACTTGAATTATTTTAGCTTTTTTACTTATATTGTCATAAGAATAAAAAGTTGAATTAAAACCAAGCCTAGTACCAAGAGCTAAAATCATGTCAGCCTCTTTTACTAGTCTAGAAGCAACAGGATTCCCTCTTGGACCCATCTGACCTGCATTCAATTTATGATAAAAAGGAATAGCATCGCCATGTCCAGCAGCAGTCACAATTGGAATATTTAAAAGTTCAGCAAGATTAATTACATCTTGGTGTTTGCTCGTATACTTTATTCCGCCACCAGCCACAATGACTGGTTTTTTAGATTTTAAAATAATACTGACAGCTTTTTTAATTTGAGACACTTTTCCTTTTGATTTATTCTCATTTTCGAAAGACTTAATATTTTCATCGATCTCAAATTTTGAATTTTCTGCAAGAATATTTCTTGGTAAATTTACACATACAGGTCCTCTTCTTGGTGTCATAGATAGTTTGAATGCACTACTTAAAACTTTGGGAATTTGTTTAACTTTATTAACTGTCCAAGTTTTTTTTGTGATTGGTTTAAATAGTGACTGTTGATCAAGACCTTGAAAAGCATCTTCCATTTTATCATTAGTAGAATATGATCCAGCTAAGGCAATTACTGGTGAGAACGCTGCTTTAGCTTGTGCTATTCCTGTTACTAAATTTGTTGCGCCAGGTCCATTTTGACCTGCTAGGATTACTCCAGGATTGTTTGAAGCTCTTGCGTAACCGTCCGCCATATGTGTTCCTGTTCTTTCATCCCTTACTCCAATAAATTTTATTTTTTTCTCATGATAAAGTGCATCAAACATCTCCATTGTAGCTGAACCAATAAGACCGAAGACATGTTTGACTTTTTCTTTCTTTAATGAACGAACGGCAGCTTGGCCACCACTTAAAACCTTTTTTGATTTATTCACGAAACTTTTTTAACTTCTTCTTTTGTATTATCTTTGAAGTGGGGCATTACTTTTTCTGTAAATAATTTTATACTTTTCATACAGTCTTCATGTTTTACCCCTGGAAAGTTTGACCATACTTGTAAGTTTTGTAAATTTAATTCAGATTTAAGCTCATGTATTTTATCAATTACGTATTCAGGTGTTCCAAAAAGCATATTTCTTTTGTGTAAAAAGTCATAACTCAGCAAGTCTAATTTACCTTTTGTTACTGGTAATTCTTCGTCCGGATCCATGTGATTGCCAAGACCTCTCCAGTGACAAACCCATCTCATATAGTTTACCATGTGTTCCCCAGCTTTTTCTTTTGCTTCTTCCATTGTATCTGCAACAAACATGTCTCTTACAAGTGAGATGCTTTCACCCATCGGGACATTTCTTTTTTCTGCTTCTGATTTTGCATTTTTAAAAGCTTCAAATTTAATTTTTAAAGCCTTAACAGTTGGTATCCACATTATAATATTTAAACCTTGCGCAGCAGCCCATTCAATAGATCTAATTCCATCTACCACTTGATGTATTGCAGGATATGGTTTTTGGTAAGGTTTTGGTAAAACACTTATGTTTTCCATTACGTTTGTTTCAATGTTAACTAAATCTTTATTTGGCGGGCTCATATCATGTTGCCAAACATAATTAGGAGCAGGATAAGTATAAAATTCTCCTTTATGATTAAAAAATTTTTCTTTCCAAGCTTTTTTTAGAATTGTAAGTGTTTCTTCAAACAATCTAAAATTCTTCGCTTGATCTTTCATATCTGCTTCTTTGTTTAAATTGATTGCTTCTCTTCCGTAGATTCCTCTTCCAATTCCAATTTCAACTCGACCTTTAGATAACTGGTCAAGTAGAGCGATGTCTTCAGCCATTCTAATTGGGTTGTGAAAAGTAATCACATTACAAGCTTGGCCTATTCTTATATTTTGTGTTCTAGCTGCAGCATCAACTCCCATCATTAAAGGGTTTGTCAAAGACTCCATTCCTTCATGATTAAAGTGATGTTCGGTATACCATATTGAATTCCAGTTGCTCTTATCACAATACTCAGTGATTTCTCTAGTTTCATCTAGAAGTTTATCGTAAGGTTTGTGTGTCCAATTAGTTGTATTGCAAAAATATCCAAACTTCATAAAAGCCTCCTTTAAAAACTAATTTAAAGACGACCGATCCCACTTTCGAATGCTTTGAGCAAAACGATGAGTTATGTATCGCTTTTAAATAACAATATTATTATTATCTTTGATATTCAACAAATTTTTTTAATGAATTATTAAGAAATTGTTCATAACTTTGACCAAGATTTAATGATGGTTTTTTCTTAAAAAAGGAATCATGCATTTTAAAGTCATAAGAGGGTTCAAAAAAGAATGGAATAGACATTCTTTTCTTTTTATTCCAAAGCACCCTATGATTAGTTGCTTTCAATTTTCCGTTAGTTAAATATTCCAACGCTCTTCCTGTATTTACAACTAAAGCATTTTTATTAAATGGAACATTATACCATTTTTTATTTTTTCTATTTTGTACTTGTAATCCTCCTATCTGATCTTGATAGAGAACAGTAAAAATACCACTGTCGACGTGAGTTTCACATCCCAATGCTACCCCGTCTTGTTTTGAGATCTCCACAGGTTTTTTTTGATTAGTATAATAATTGAATCTTAATGTACTTAAAGTTTTGATTCTTGAAAAAGCTTGCTTTGATAAAATATGGTTTTTTTTATTTAATATTATTAAGCTTTTGAAAAGTTGTTCGCTTAATAAATAAATATTATCAAAGTAATTCGATAGTGTTTTTATTGATTTTTTATCAAATGATTTATTCAAATTTAAATATTCTATATATTGATTTGAAATATTTTTTGAAATTTTTTTAGTAACTTTTAAATCACCAATATCTAAACCTTCTTTTCCATTTACATCACTTGGAAAATATCCCCTATATATATTTTTACTTAATTTATTCCATTTTTTTGGTGCTAATTTAATTTTATTTTTTAATGGTAATTTAAAAAATTTTTGTCCTACTTCAGAAACTTTATTAATTTTTATTCCATGGCCAGTTACCTGGAAGAAGCCGATTTTTTTACAAGCTTTTTCAATTTGTTTAATAGTTTGAATTGATTTTTTTGATTTAAAATTACTTTTAGTTAGTGAAGATATATCAATTGTTGGAATATAATTTCTTTTCATCTATTCGGTGTATCTGTTACAATCATTTGATCTTTCACCTTTTCCCTAAAGTAAATATAAATCCCTGCAGCAATAATAATAAATGCTCCCAAAAATGTTCTAGTATTTGGCATTTCATTAAATAATAAATATCCAGTGATGATTGCCCAAATAATTAAAGAATACTCAAATAATGAAACCAATGATGGGGACGCAATACTATATGCTGTAAAAACACAATAAAACGAAACTGATGCAATAAAACCCATTAGAATAACAAAAGGCCAGGAATAACTCACGTTAACAAACCACTCTCTTAAAATAAATTGAAAAGTTGGATCTGAAAAATTATTTAATTCTCCATTTCCCATTGTTAAATAAAATATTAGGCTTATTAAAAGCGCACCAATATATAAATGCATCATTTGAGTATAAACATTATCTTTCTTTGAAGTAATTTTTGTTATGATCATAGACGATGCGTAGAATATTGCACACAATACTGGGGAGAGTTTCATAAAATTAAAATCTTTAAAGTCAGGATTTAAAACAATAAATACCCCAATAAATCCGACAACAATTGCGCTCCATCTTCTTATACCAATTTTTTCTTTTAAAAATATCATTGCAAGTATGGACATAAAAAATGGACTTGAAAAGAATAATGCATTAGCCATAGCTAGAGACATAAATGTTAGGGAAATATAAAAAAAGCTAAAACCAAAAAAGAAAAATATTACACGTACAATAGTTAATAATAAAAAATGAGTCTTAAAAATTATTTTTTTTTTAGCAATTATCATAAAAGATAATAACAGTATAAATGCTGTTATTGTTCTCACCATGTACAGCTCATATAAAGCAATATCATTGTAGATAAATTTAATTAAAGCATCTTGCACCGAAAAAAAGGCCATACCCAAAAGAATAAGAAAAATTCCTTTTGTATTATTGTTAGCTTCCATTAATTGCGCCTATATAAAAGTATAATTTTAAAATAATAGAATTATTTTTTTAATTTACTAGAAAATATAAGATTTTCGCTTTTAAAAGTCTCTTTATTTTCACTTATAAATTTTGCCATTAGTTTTACTTTTTCTTCTTCAAATTCAGCAACTTTTCTTTCCTTTAAATCAACATAGAGAGCTAAGACTTCAATTGTAGAAGCTAAATATTTTTTTTCTTTGTGTATCATCTCAAATTTGTACTGAATTCTTTTTTTATCATGATCAAAATGAATTAGATTTAATTCAACTTCATCACCCTCAATTAATTCTTGATTATAAGTAATATGAGATTCTACCACCATTGTACTTTTATTAGTTTCTAAAGCTGATTTTTCACCCATATTAAGTTTCGTCATCAGCGTTTCAGCAGCATTTTGGTCAAAGATAAGAATGTAATATGCTACATTCATATGACCATTATAATCAGTCCATTCTTTCTTAATTGTTTCTGTCGAAATCTTTATTGTCATTTGACTCTTATTAATACATCATCATAATTCAAAGACCTAATGTAATCTAATAGCATCACCATCTACACCGATTACTTGCCCGGAGATTCTTGCAGCATCATCTGAAATTAAGAAACTACACATTTTTCCAATATCACTTTCATAAATCCAGCAGTTCATAGAGGCCATAGATATGAATTCTTTCTCGATAGATTTTTTTGAAATCTTTAAATGTTTAGCTTTATCTTTTGCTACCCTAACCATTCTATCACCCTTAATTGTTCCTGGACATAACGCATTAACTCTAATTTTAAATTTTCCAAGTTCCATTGATAAAGTTTTAGTCATACCAATTATAGCCCATTTACTTGCTGCATAAGGTGATCTTAATGGAAAGCCCATTATGCCTGCTCCAGAAGAAATATTAATAATTGATCCACCTTTATTCTTCTTTAGCATAGGGATCGCAAGCTTATTAAAATAAAAATGACTAAACACATTTACTCTTAAAGTATTTTCCCATTCTGATGAGGATAAATTATCCATTGTTCCTGTTGGACCCGCTATTCCAACATTGTTTATTAGACAATCTATTTTCGGAGTTTTTTTTCTAATTTTTTCAAATAAATTTACTACTTGATATTCATCTGAAGCATCACAATTAAAGACAAATAGTTTTTTATTAATTTTTGAATTTTTTTTAAGTTTATTGATATATTTTTCATTTATATCACTCACAAAAACTGTGGCACCTCTGTCTAAACAAACTTTTACTGTAGCTAATCCGATCCCGGAGGCCCCTGCTGATATTATAATTTTTTTATTTTTTAAAGATTGATTTACCATAATAAAAAAAAGGCCCTTTAAAAAAGGGCCTTTAATTTTTAATATTTAAAAAGTTTTATTTTAGCCAAGGCTTCCACTTATCTGGATTGTTGTCTAACCACTCTTTAACAACTTCTTTTACTGGTCTTTTCTTAATATCAACTTCAACTAACATTTTAGCTTGATCAATATTTTGTAAAGACATGTTTTCAAAGAATTTCTTAGCATCAGCATGTTCTGATTTAGCAAAAGTCGCTGGATTACCATAATTCATTGTATAATCCTTCGCCCAACCAGTTGCTGGCCATCCTTTTGTTCCACAATCTTTCCAGTTACCTGCTTCAGTAAATGTATCAGGGTCACAAACTTTGTGCTCAGGAAGTTGAACTCCTACCATGTCAAACTCACCAAAGAACCAATGAGGTGACCAAAGGTATAACATAAAAGGTTCTTTTCTCATGTAAGCTGCTTTTGCTTCTGCAATTGCTGCAGCTTCAGTACCTAGTTCATCTGCTTGGAAATCTATTCCCAATAGATCAAGTCTTTTTTGGTCATGACAGTTCCAACCAGCTACAGGACATCCAATAAGTCTACCTCTGCTTCCAGTTTCAATAGTAGCAAATTTAGCTTTGTGTTTATTTAAATCTTTCCAAGTTTTGATACCAAACTCTTCAGCAGCGTATCTTGGAATCCAATAATCAGATAATCCGATAATTCCAGACGTACCTAAAAGATCAACACTTCCATCACCGCTGTAAGATCCAACTACTTTACCTTCATAAATTAGATCTTCATTTAACATAACAGAATCCGCTTCAGCATAACTTGGCCAGCTTTCGCAAGCAAAATCAAGTTCTCCTGCTGCAATTGCTTCCCATAAACCAGTTCCTGATGGAAATACTGTTTGTTTTACTTTGTATCCATATTCTCTTTCAAGAATTGCTACAGCAACTTCACAAGTGATTATACCACCTGTCCAGTCAGCAATAGCTGCATGTAGTCTTTTAGCAGCGTTCGCTTGCCCTAAACTACCTACAAGAAGCACTAAAGATAATAATAGTGCTGAGATTGTTTTAGTTAATTTCATTAAGTTTCCTCCTCTAAAAATTAAAAGAGCATTGTAGTTCAAAAGTTATATAGATGTAAACCGGGTAAAAAATGGCTTAATTTCTGATCTAATGACTTTTTTCTATAATCCTAGGGCTTCTCTTTGCTTCTTTGTCCAAGCTAGAGAAATTCTGTCTATAATAATAGCTAAGAGTACAATACCTATTCCTGCTGCAAGACCTCTTCCAGTATCGGATCTAGCTAGACCATTAAATACTTCTAAACCTAGACCTTTTCCTCCAATAAGTGGAGTTACTATTTGCATAGCAAATGCCATTATAACAGTTTGATTAAAACCTATTACTAAACTTGGAACTGCCAATGGAAATTTAACTTTATTTAAGGTTTGTATTAGCGTACCTCCAAATGATCTAGAAACTTCCGAATATGATCCTGATACTTGAGTTAAACCTAATGAAGTTAATCTTATTATTGGAGGGATAGAATAAATAACAGTTGCTAGAACTGCAGATACAATACCACCACCAAAAAACATTAGAACAGGAATTAAATAGCAGAAGTAAGGAAGTGTTTGCATTGCATCTAACACAACATTTTGAATATTCCTAAATCTCTCATTATAAGATGCTATTATTCCAAGTGGAACTCCAATAACGAAACATAAAGCAACTGAAACCAAAACCGAAGATAGAGTGATCATTGAGTGGGACCAAATTCCACACGCTCCAATAAAGAGTAACAATAGAGCTGTTATAAATGCAAATCTTATTCCAACCGTAATGTATCCCAATGCAACAAATATAGCCATGGTGTACCACCAAGGTATATGAGTTAAAAAAACATCTAATGGTCTTAATAAATTTAGATATACAAATGCTCTTAAACCTTTCGTGAAAGCAATGAAGCCCGGATTAACTGTCAAACTTTCAACAGCATTTGTTATTGGTTGTCTAATTGATAGTCGCCATTCTTCAGGGAATGTACCAATATTTATCAAGTATGTATCAACTAAGCTTATTACAAAGAAGACTATAAAGGATGGAATAATATAATATCTTTTACCTATAAACTCTTTGATGTTTTCTGCAGACCTTTTGTTGAATATGAAGAATAAAGATTTAAAAAAATATGCAATTAAATTAGTAATAAATATACAAATATATTTTGTAAGCCCTTGAATAATGCTTAAAGGCTTTTCTATAATTCTTGCTAGTGTATATTTTGCCCATCCTTGGGGAAGTAAATAAAATTTTTGAACATCTGATGGAAGTCTTTCTTCAGTTTTACTAAATGCTGAACTAAATCTATCAAACATTATCGCCATAAATAATATACACAAACCTCCTTCCATAGCCCAACCAACATCTAATCGTCTAATAGCCTGCCATACTTGTCCCCCAATTCCTTCTGCACCAATAAAACAAGCTAAAACAACAAGTGCAAGAGCCATCATTATAACCTGATTGATACCCATCATTATACTTGGCAAAGATAATGGAATTTTAATTTTAAATAAAAGTTGTAGTTTATTTGAACCAAAAGAAGTTGCACTTTCTATAGTTTGAGCAGGCACCTGTCTTATACCAGTATTGGTTAATCTTATAATTGGAGGCATAGCATAAATCATAGTTGCAAGAATCGCTGGCGCTCCGCCGATACCAAAAAAAAATAAAGCAGGAAATAGATAAACAAAAGCAGGCATAACCTGCATTGTATCTAAAACTGGTTTCATAAAATTTTCAAATCTATCGCTTTGTGAACATAAAACTCCCAATATAAATCCAAAAAAAACGCAAAGAAGGACAGACAAACCCATCAATGCAACTGTTTGGAGTGAAGGCTCCCACATTCCCGTAGCTCCCCAGAAATAGATTACAAATAAAGAGTAGAGTCCTAATTTTAGGCCTCCAGCAATAATACATGGTAAAAAGATAATCGCCGCAATTAAAAGCCAAGGTGATTCAAGTAAAAAATCTTCTACAAAATAATAGCTAGCTTTAATGTAACCAGCTATGATTTTGGTCATCCATCTATAATTTTTTTTTAAAAAATCTTCTCCCTCATTAACCCATGCTGTGAAAGTAAATTCGTCTGTTACAAACTTTGGAAACTTAGATGGACCCTCACTTTGAGAAGACAACCACAATGCTATTAAAAAAACTATACCGATAATTGAATAAGTTATTATATTTTTCGATTGATTTGATTTTCCTAATATTTCGTTACTACTAGACATATTTACAAACAAAAATAAAATAATTAAATTTACTTTTAAAGTAAAATATTGTGTATTTAAACATTAAATTATAAATTTTAAGATGAATTCAGACCAAAAAATTACTTGTACAAATATTTGGAAATTATTTGGGCCAGATGAGAAAAGAATAATAAAAAATCTAGATAAAAGTTTATCAATTAAACAAATACAAGAAAAGACCGGTCATGTTGTGGCAGTAAGAGATGTAAGTTTTTCAATTCAAAAAGGCGAAACTTTTGTAGTAATGGGACTATCTGGAAGTGGAAAATCTACTTTAGTTAGATGTATTTCAAGATTAATTGAACCAACATCTGGCACTGTTAAAATGGACGATGTTGATGTTACTAATATGAGTTCAAGAGATTTATTAGAATTAAGAAGAAATAAAATGAGTATGGTTTTTCAACATTTTGGACTCTTTCCACATAGAACTGTAGTAGAAAATATAGGATATGGACTGGAGGTAAGAGGTACAAAAAAAGAGATTAGATTAGAAAAATCTATGGAAGTTTTGAAAATGGTAGGCTTAGATGGTTGGGAAAATAATTACCCTAGAGAACTCTCAGGTGGTATGCAACAAAGGGTAGGGCTAGCGAGAGCACTAGCGGTAGATCCAGAAATTTTAATTTTTGATGAACCATTTTCAGCATTAGATCCATTGATAAGAAGAGAGATGCAAGACGAACTTTTAAAAATTCAAGAAAAGCTTCAAAGGACTATGGTTTTTATAACGCATGATTTTTTGGAAGCAATCAAAATGGGAGATCATATTGCAATAATGAAAGATGGTGAAGTTTCACAAGTTGGAACACCAGAAGAAATAGTTGCTAACCCTAAAGATCAATATGTTAAAGATTTCTGTGAAGATGTTCCAAAATACAAAGTTTTAAGTGCAGGTAAGGTTATGAGAAAAGAATGTTGTGATGAAACTAAAAATTTATTTTCAAAAAAGACAGATTGTATTATGGATAACCTAAAAATTGAAACTTTGATTGATAAATTAGTGGATACAGATAAAAGTTATCCTGTAATATGTAACGAAACTGGAAACTTGTTAGGTGAAATTGACAGATCAATCGTTATGAAATCAATGAAATCTAAATCTTAATTAATAAAATTTTTTACTTCCTTTTATAGGTTTATTTTTTTGCGCGTCTCTCCATATAATTATAAAACCTGCAAACACAATTAATAAGACTCCTGGAAAAAGCTGAGACCAAGGTGCTTCGTTAAAAAAAATCCATCCTAATAAAAAAGAGGAGGGGATTCCAAAATATTCAAAAGAGGCAAGTTTGCTTAATGAGATTAGTCTATAAGCATATACAAATAATATTGCAGCGGTACCCCCTAGTATTCCAGTTAAAACCATTAACATTAAATCCTTCATCGAATTAACAGTAAAATCATTTGATAAAATAATAAATAACGTCAATGCACCAATTACATTAAAGATTAAAGTATAAAACTGTATTTTTGATGTTGAAAAATTTGGTGGAATGAATTTTAATATCATTACCGTAACACCCCATGCAAAAGCTGTTAATATTGAAAAGATTGAAAAAAAATTAAATATTTCACTTGTGGGTCTTAAGATTAATACTACTCCAATAAATCCAATTATAATCGCTGACCATCTGTAAATACCAACTTTATCTTGTAGAAAAATTATTGAGAGTATTACAATAAAAAATGGTGAAGAAAACGTTAATGTCATAGCGGTTGCAAATTCAACATTTATTACAGAGATAAAAATAAATATATTCATCGCTAAAAAGCATAAACCTCTAAAACAACAAAGAGATAAAAATTTCTTATTTATATTTTTAAAAAGTGTGCTGTATTCTTTAGAAATCAACAGCAAAACAAGCAAGGGTATAATTGCAAAAAAATTTCTAAATACAGCTAATTTAAGCACAGAATAGTCACTACCTATTAATCTTATTACAACTAAGTATAGATCTACACAAACTACTCCTAAAAGCATTGTAACAATTGCTAATATAGTTTTTTTGAAATCTGCTTTTTCTTTTGCGATTTTCATTTATTTTTGTAAATTAGTATAAATTTTTAAATAAATATGCAAAATTTTAAACTTAACAAAACTGATTTATTAGGAGCTCAGGATTGGACCTTTCCAACAT
Organism: uncultured Pelagibacteraceae bacterium; assembly: GCA_902574525.1. Lineage (GTDB taxonomy): Bacteria > Pseudomonadota > Alphaproteobacteria > Pelagibacterales > Pelagibacteraceae > Pelagibacter. Next base: position 56,026 of record CACGNQ010000001.1, on the reverse strand, counting down.
TTACTGCATATGGACCAGGAAGATTTAAAGAAATTGGGAATTTTTGTAAAAATTTTAATATTCAAAACGTTTTAATTGTAACAGATAGTGGAAGTATAAATTTACCCTTTATAAGTGATCTACAAAATTTACTTTTAGATTCTAAAATAAAATCAAATATTTATTCCAACATATCACCCAATCCTAGAGATGATGAAATAGAGGGTGGATGTAAAAAATTTAGAGACGGAAGCCATGATGGTATAATTGCTATTGGAGGAGGCAGTGCTATGGATGGGGGCAAGGCAATATCCTTAACAGTTAATAGCGGGATTCCTTTATGGGATTTTGAATTTTTAGATAAAGTTCCAAGAGACCTTAAAGGAAAGAATCCTTTTCCAAAACTAATAACTATACCAACAACTTCTGGAACGGGCGCTGAAACAGAAATAACTGCTATGGTTACTGATACCAAAAAAGGAATGAAATTTTGTTTATGGCATCCAGATGCTAGACCTTGTTTAGCATTAGTTGATCCAGAATTAACTTTAAAGTTACCAGCAAACTTAACAGCATGGACTGGTGTCGATGCGATGATTCATGCGATTGAAGGTTATAGTGTACCGATGTTTCATCCGTTATGCGATGGCTCTGCATTGGAAAGCTTAAATCTGATTTCAAAATCATTGAAGTTAGCTGTAAATGAACCAGACAATTTAGTAGCTAGAGGGGGAATGATTATAGGTTCTTACTTAGGAGGGATAGCGTTTTTGAAAGGGTTAGGACTAGTTCACGCAATATCTCATATGGTAGGTGCAGAATACAATACCCACCATGGACTTACAAATGCAATAATTCTACCAACAGTAATGGAATATAATTTACCTGGGTTAGAGGAAAAAGTTCAACGAATGTCAGAAGCGATGCAATTTGATGATCATTCTGTAAATGGTTTTAAAGAAAATTTAAATAAAATGTTAGATGAACTCAACATACCAAGAGGATTAAATGAAATTGGTGTACCTGAGGACTCATACAAAAGAATTGCCAAAAAATCTATGCTCGACCAGGCATATGGTCAAAACCCTAAAAAAGCAACTTTAGAAGAGGTTGAACAACTAACTTTAAAAAGTATTAAAAAAGCTCGTTAGGGCAGATGCTAGAAAATAAAAATGTATCTGAAATTATTAAATTAATTCAGTTAAAACAAATATCAGTAAAAGAAGTTGTAGAATTTTATATTGCAAGGATTGAAAAATACAATCCAAAATTAAATGCAATTATTCTTTTAAAAGAGACTGAAAAAATTTTAGAAGAAGCTAAAAAAAAAGATAATCAAAAGGATAAAAATAAATCTTTGTTTGGATTACCGTTAGCAATTAAAGATTTAAGTGATGTTGTTGGAATTCAAACAACATACGGCTTTAAAGGGTACAAAGATTATTTTCCAAATAAAAATTCTTTTTTTGTAGATAAACTAATTGAAAACGGCGCGATCATAATTGGAAAAACTAATACAGCTGAACTTGGGATAGGAGGACATACAATTAATAGACTTTTTGGTCCAACCTCGAATGTTTATGATTTAAGCAAGTCTGCTGGTGGTTCAAGTGGTGGGGCAAGCTCAGCAGTTGCTGCTCAATTAATTCCCTTTGCTGATGGTACAGATCAAATGGGTTCATGCAGGAATCCAGCAGCATATTCTAATATATACGGTTTTAGACCAACCCCTGGAGTTATTGCTTCAGCTAGATCAGATAATCAAAAAAATATTCCTATTTTAACTACTCCTGGTTTTTTATCTAGAACACCAGACGATATGACAATTATTTTAGATAGTGTAACTGGAAGACACAATTTGGATCCGTACTCTTTCAACCTAAAATCTAATTTTAACAATGTTGAAATAAATGACACAGAATTAAAAAATATTAAAATAGGATGGTTATCTGATGTTAATGGTAGTTATAAGTTTGAAAACGAAATTTTAGAAATCTGTGAAAAAAAACTGAGCGAATTAAATAAGCACAATGTAAAAATAGATTTTTTGAAACCAAGTATTAACACTCATGATCTATGGAACTCGTGGTTAACATTTAGATCAAAAAGTATATTTATGGATATTGGAAGCATGGATATAAAAGATATCGATGAAATGACATATCAGGCAATTTGGGAGTACAAAAGGGGGAAAAATATTAGGGAAAATGACATCAATATTGCGATTGAAAAAAGAAAGAGGTGCATGGATGATATAGAACAGATCTTTAAAGATTACGATTTTTTAGCTTTGCCATCTGCACAAGTATTTCCATTTAAAAAAGAATTAAATTACCCAGAAAAAATAAATGATTTTAATTTAGATACTTATCATCGATGGATTGAAGTTTTTATATTATCAAGTCTTTTAGAATTACCCACTATAACAGTTCCAGTTGGTTTTAATAAAAATAAACTGCCAATGGGTATGCAGATAATTGGAAAAAAGAATGACGATTTAAAAGTACTTGCATTTGCTAGAAAATACGAACAAATGTTCAATTATTCAAAAATAAAACCAGAAATAAAATAATTAATGCAAAGACATCCTCACCATTTTAAAATTGCTCTTGCTTTAGCATTTTCCGCTGGTGCGTGGGGAATTTATTGGCTCCCTCAACGTACATTAGAGGCTGGAGGATTAACCGGTGGATGGGGAACAATTGCTCAGATGGTAATCGGAGTATTATTGTTATTACCAATTGCTCTGTGGAGAATTTATAAAAAAAAAGGAAGTGGCTTCGAGCTTCCATTAACGGGATTATTGGTTGGTGGTGGTTTTATTTGTTATGCACTCAGTTTTTTATTAACAGATGTCATAAGAGCTTTAATACTTTTTTATATGACGCCTATCTGGACTACTATCTTTGAAATTTTATTTTTAAAAAGAAAACCAGGCTGGGAAAGAGCTGTTACACTTACATTAGCTCTCGCTGGATTATGGATAGTGTTTAGCAAAGATGCGATTATACCTTTACCTCAAAATGCGGGAGATTGGATTGCACTAATTGGAGGTGCAATTTTTGCAGGTGGAATGATAAGACTTGAGGTTGTTAAAACTGATGGAGTATTTCCAATTATATTTTCATTTTTCTTTTATGGAACATTATTTAATATTGTAGCTGGTTTTTTATTAGTTGATTATTTAGGTGAAACTCCACCGATCGAGTCTTTTATTCCAATGGCTATGTTTTTAATTGTTTTGTCATTGTTTTATTTCATTCCTACAGGAATTGTTATTCTTTGGGCGCCAAGCAAACTAGGTGCAGGACTATGCTCAATACTTTTTTTAACTGAAATAGTCGTTGGTGTTGTAAGTTCTAGTATATTAACCGATGAGCCTTTTGGATGGAGAGAAATAGTTGGAAGTTCAATGATTATTTTAGGTGGAATTTTAGCAGTTGTTCTTGCTCCTAAAGAGGAAGAAAAAGTTACTGCTTAATATTTAGTATTCACTATATCAATCAACATATTTATCATATCTACTTTATAACTTTCTTTAGTTGCTGATTTAGTTTCCAAAACAGAAAAAAATGCAGCAACGTTTCCAGTTTTTAAATTTACAGCTAAAAATTGACCACCATATCCAGAATGACCAATCATATTTCCAGAAACCATGGTTGAGTTTGAATAATATAAATATTTATTCTCTGATAAGTTCATATATTTTGGACCAACATTTTTAACAGTTTGATCTAAAAAAGAAGCTGAGCCAATCTTTCTATTTCCAACACCTTTACCTTTTCTTGCAAATAAAAGCCCCATTCTTAAAAAGTCTCTTGTTATTAAACACCCTCCACCTGACATCCAAGGCATACCGTATCTATCGGATGCAATATAAATTCCTTCTTCAAAGCCAGCTGCCTCAACTGCTCTTAACATCCAATGTCTTAACGGTTTACCACTGATCTTCTCAACTATTAATCCTACAACATCAGTATTTGCAGACTTATAAAAAGCTAAATTACTTTTGTTTATTAAATTTCTATTTTTTTTTGATTTAATAGTATTTAGATAATCTTCCTGGCTTAAATGTTTATCACCGTTTTTCGGCAGTCTCCATCCACCAACCGGCTCATGTAAAAAAGATGAGGAGTATGCTTTGGTATAATCTTCTGTGTAAGCATTTATTACATTCATATTTAATACATCTTGGACTTTAGCATTGGCATATCCACTTCCAATTTTTGGAAGATAGTAAGACACTTTTTTATCAAGATTTATAGACTTATTATTTAATAATTCGCCCACGAAAAGATTAACAAACATTTTTGTTATAGACATTATCGTTTGAGGTTGATTTTCTGTAAAATCTTTAGCGTATTTTTCAAAATAAATATTTTGTTTATTTCCAACTATTAAAGAGCAAAAAGACTTGTGTTTAGTCATTTTTTTTACGAGTGGCTTTTTATAAATAGTATCTTTGTATTTTTTTTTTAATTTTAAAACCAAATCTGATCTTAAAAATAATCCATATCTATTTATTTTGTGAAGATTTCTATAACCATATCTTCTGGTTTTAGGAAGATTCCATACAGCTTTATTATCTTTGACTGTTGTTAATTCAGGATTTTTATATGATATTACTTTAGTCAAATGAGAATTTAATTTTTAATCAAATTTTAAGGATTTCTTTTTTTCATATTTTTGGTGATAACCTTCAGCCTTACAATAATTTTTCTCTTTTGAAACTTTAGTAGAAACCTTACCCCCAAGCTTATTATTCATTTCATTTAACACTTTTTCTGCAATTTTTTTTTCTTCGTCATTATTATAAAAAATTTCAGATCGATATTGAATTCCAACATATGTTCCTTGTCTATTTACTTGAGTAGAGTCGTGTAATTCAAAAAAAAGTCTCACCATATCTTCATACGATTTAACTTTTTCATCATACTCGACTTTAACAACTTCTATATGACCAGTATCTCCACCGCATACTGCTTTATAAGTTATGTTGGGATCCTCTCCTCCACAATAGCCACACTCAGTAGATATTATTCCTTCAATACCTTCGTATTTAGTTTCATCCCAAAAGCAACCAATTCCCCCAATAAATGTCCTCATATTTTCATTTTATATTAATTTTTTAGAATTGATATTGCTTTTATCTCCTCAACACCAATACCACAGCAACCACCAATAATTTGAGCCCCACTAGCAATCCATTTTTTTGCGCTTTCGAGATAATCACTTGGCTTGATATCATCTGTAAACTTCCATTCGGGTTTTATAAAATGACCTCTGTTTGGATAAGCACCAATGGTATTGTCATAGTTAGTTTTTAATATTTTAACTGCTTCTTCAGTCACACTCATGTTCGAGTGAGCAACAAGTATTGGTCCAGAGTGAAATTTTTTAAATCTTTGCAATGACTCATCGAGTTTTTCATAAATTTGAGGATCTGTATGAGAAACATCATCGTCATACCCTAGATGAATATTTTTATCTTTATCAAATACACAAGATACTGATAACCATGTTGGTAATTTTAAATTACTTGAACATTCTGCTAAAACCTCAACAATATCAGCTTGTGACGACATAGCTTCAAGAATCACAAGATCTACACCAGCATTAGATAGAATACTTAAGTGTTGGTCAAAACTTGGTTTCATTTTTTTTATACCGTCTTTCATAAAATAACCATAAGTGGAAACTGATCCAGCAACTAAAACATTTTTTCCTGCCACAGCTTGTTTGGCAATTTTGATACTTTTAAGATTACATTCCTCTATCAAGTCTTCATAACCATATTTTTTCATTGATATAGGAGTTGAAGCATAAGTATTAGCAGTAATTACATCAGCCCCCGCTTCAATATAATTATGATGTACTTTTAAAAGTTCATCAGGACTATCTATAGAACATTTTCCGCACCATAATCCCTTATCCATTTTTGCTCCAATTTTCTGTAACTCTCCTCCTATACCACCATCGAGAATAATAGTTTTGCCATTAGCTAGTCGTTTTTCAATTGATGAATATGACATTTAATTTATTTATTATTTGTAAAAGCGCAGATCTTATTTCCATCCAAATCACGAACATAGGAGTAATATACACCAGAACCTTCTGGTCTTTCTCCACCACTTCCTTCGCTACTACCGCCTGCTTTTAACCCAATTTCATGAAACTTATCAACTATCGCTCTTGACGAAACATTAAAAGATACTTGAGTTCCATTTCCAAACGTAGCTGTTTTACCATTAGCTGGTTTTGTAACATAGAATTCTATGGTTCCATCGCTATCATTTTGTGTATATCCAGCACAAAATTCATCAGTATCTTTTCTTCTTAAGTTTATAACTTGTAAAACTTCATCGTAAAAAGTAATCGCTTTTTCTAGATTATTTGTACCGACCATTACGTAACCAATCATTTTAGTTTTTCCATTCAGTAATGGTTTTAACCTCCAAATATTCATGCAAACCCCACGTGCCACCCTCACGTCCATTTCCAGACTGTCTATAACCACCAAATGGCGTGCCAGAGTCTGCTGGTTTATGATTTACGTATACAATTCCAGATCTTAATTTCTTTGAAACCCTTTTTGCTTTTTCTTTATCTTCAGTTTGTAAATAATTCCCGAGGCCATATTCAGTATCATTTGTAATTTTTATTGCATCTTCTTCATTCTCAAACGGAATTATGGATAAAACTGGCCCAAAAATTTCTTCTTTAGCAATCCTCATATCATTATTTACATCTGTAAACACAGTAGGTTTAATAAAATACCCGTTTTTTAAATCTTGAGGTTTTTCAGGTCCACCTGCTACCAATGTTGCGCCTTCTTCAATTCCACTTTTGATTAAACTTTGAATTTTATCGTATTGAGTTTTAGATATAACAGGACCTATATGTTCACCAGCTTTTGAGGCTAGGTCTACTTTAATTTTATTTGCTTCATCAGCAGCTTCTTCTACTGCTCTTTTGTAGATGGATTTTTCTACCAACATTCTTGTTGGTGCATCGCATGATTGTCCAGAGTTACTCATAATATTTCTTATCCCATCTCTAACTGCATCAGGATAAGCATCCGCAAATACAATATTTCCACCTTTCCCTCCAAGTTCTAAACATACTCGTTTGATTGTATCAGCAGCATTTTTTGTTATTAATTTCCCAGCTCTTGTTGATCCAGTAAATGAGACCATATCAACATCAGGATGGCCTGATAAATCTGTACCAACACCTGGGCCATCACCATTTACTAAATTAAAAACACCAGCAGGAAATCCAGCCTCATGAATCATTTCAGCAAATAGCATTCCAGATAAAGGTGCAATCTCAGAAGGTTTCAAAACCATAGTGCATCCAGTTGCTAATGCCGGTATAACTTTTAGTGCTATTTGATTTATTGGCCAATTCCATGGAGTTATCAAACCACACACTCCAATAGGTTCATAGACTATATGATTAACAGAACCTTTGTCAAAACCAGGTTCAAAATTGAACTCTTTTAATCTTTTTATAAAATCCTCAATATGACCTGCACCTGATGCAGTTTGATTGGCTGAACACCAGTCTTTTGGACAACCAAGCTCTGTAGATATAGCATCAGTCATTTCATCCCATTTAGATTTATAGATTTCTAATAATTTTTCTAAAAGTTTAATTCTTTCTTGTTTTGAGGTTTCTTTCCAAGTTTCAAAAGATGATTTTGCAGATTTTACAGCAAGATCAGTATCTTCTGGACTGCCAAGAGAAATTATTGCACAAACTTCTTCAGTAGATGGATTAATTACATTAAAGTCTTTTGGTTTAATTGGATTAACCCATTTTCCATTTATATAAAATTTTTTCTTATCTTTCATAATTTATATTTAATTTTGGTAATCAGGTTCTTCTTTATCTAAAATTAACCTTATTTGATCTAAATGTGCTCTTCCAAGATCAGAAGGATAGTTTGACCATTCTTGTGCTGTTTTTTCTGCTACCTCGTGCGAAGCAATATTTAATTCTTTGCCAGTAGCCAAAGCTGTTAAATAAGTTTCAGCGGATTTTTCAAAATAATATAAAGCATCAAACCCATCTGAAACGGTTTCACCAGTAGTTAATATTCCATGATTAGCCATTAACAAATTTTGTTTATTTCCTAAAGATGCTGCCATTTTTAGTGATTCTTCCTCGAAACCCATGCCACCATATTCATTATATATAGAGACTCTATTATAAAACCTCATGGTATTTTGATCTATTGGGGGAAGAACAGGGTCTTTTAGAGCAGAAAGTGCAGTCGCATACTTTGAGTGGACATGAAATATACACTTTGCATGAGGTACTTTTTGATGAATAGTCCCATGAATATTTATTGCTGTAGCATCTACTAGATCGGGTTTTTTTTTTAGTTCCTCAATATTTTCTTTGTTAACCAAAATTAAATCGCTTACTTTCATTTGGCTAAAATGAATACCTGATTTATTAACTAAAAATTCATCAGTTGATCCAGGAATGCAAGCACTAAAGTGATTTGCAACTCCTTCATTCATATTTAATCTAGCTGCCCATCTAAATGTTGCTGCTAAGTCCTTTTTTAACTCTATTATTTCCATTTTAATTATATTAAACTATATCATTAATAAAATATGAACAATAAAGTATTTATTTCATGCGCAGTTACAGGATCAGGAGATACAGCTAAAAAGCATCCAGATTTACCTAAGACACCAGAACAAATTGCTAAATCTGCGATCGAAGCGGCAAAAGCAGGAGCCGCAATAGCTCATGTGCATGTTAGAGAAGAAGATGGAACACCTAGTAGAAGACTAGAATTATATAAAGAGGTAGTCGATAGAATTAGGTCATCAGACACTGATGTAGTTTTAAATTTGACTACAGGAATGGGTGGGGATTTAGATATTGGCGAGAATAGTCCGCTTCAGTTTGGTCCGTTAACAGACATGGTAAACGTAATGGAGAGAATAGCAAATGCAGAACAATTTCTGCCAGAAATATGTACATTAGATTGTGGGACTTTAAATTTTGGAGATGGATCTGTGATCACAGTTAATACACCGAGAGATTTAAGGAAAGCTGCTAAGAGATTACAAGAAATAAAAGTAAAGCCCGAGATTGAGGCGTTTGATCTTGGAAATATGTGGTTCGGAGCACAACTTTATGAAGAGGGATTGTTAAGCGATCCTCCAATGTTTCAAATGTGTCTAGGTATTCCATGGGGTGCTCCAGCTACTACATCAGCTATGCAGGCCATGAAAGATATAATGCCTAAAGAAGCGGTATGGTCAGGTTTTGCAATTTCAAAAAACGAGATGCCTTATGTAGCACAAACTGTGGTAATGGGAGGAAATCCTAGAGTAGGACTTGAAGATAATCTTTATATTTCAAAAGGAAAGCTTGCAACAAATGCTCAATTAGTTGAGAAAGCCAGAAGGATTGTTGAAGACCTAGGTGCATCTATAATGACACCTAAAGAAACAAGAGAAAAATTAAAATTGGTTAAACACAATTAAATAGTAAATTTTAAAATATTAACTGTGGCAACTTGCACTAATAATTAAATTGATATCCTAAGTTTTAATATTACATACATTTTATGCAATCATTATTAAAAACATTAGTTCTAGCAACACTATTTTTTCCAAACTTGGCTATGGCAGCTGACGTCACTATAGAAATGCTTAATAAACAAGGTAAAGAAAGCATGGTCTATTCACAAAAAATTGTAAATGTTAACGTTGGCGACACTGTTTTTTGGAAAGCTACAACCAAAGGCCACAATGTTCAGTTTATGAAGGGCGGGGTTCCAGATGGTGTAGAAAAATTTAAATCGAAAATGAACAAAGATACAGAGTATACATTTACAGTACCTGGTATTTACGCTTATTGGTGCACACCACATAAAAGCATGGGAATGATTGGTTTTGTAGTAGTTGGTGGAGATAAATCTAATTTAGAGGCTATTAAATCTCTTAAATTCTTTGGTAAATCAAAAAAAATTGCACCAGATCTTATAAGCAAACTTTAATTTAATATTTTATTTAACTGCTTCTTTTAAGTTTTCTTTGGCTAAAGCTTTAGATAATTCATTTTGGGTTAAATACCCTTTAATATTTCCACTTTTGTCAACAACTTCACAATTTGCGTTAGAGCAAACAACCTGAGGCAAGAATTCTTCTAAAAATTGGTCCTCATTTACTTTTACTGTATTGTTTTTATCTATTCCATCAGATTCACTTACTGATTTCATTATAATCTTTGCTTTAATTACTTTTGCCCGATTAACATCTTTTACAAAGGCTGCAACATAATCATCAGCAGGTTTCATTATTATCTCAATCGGTGTTCCTACTTGAACCAATCTTCCACCATTTAAAATACCTATGTGATCTCCCAGTTTTAAAGATTCATCTAAATCGTGTGTAATGAAAACTATTGTTTTTTTTAATTCTCCTTGCAAGTCTAGTAACTGTTTTTGCATATCACTTCTAATTAAAGGATCTAGAGCTGAAAATGCTTCATCCATTAACAAAATATCGGTATCAGTCGCGAGTGCTCTTGCTAGTCCCACTCTTTGCTGCATACCCCCTGATAGTTGATTTGGATATTGATTTTCAAATCCGCTTAAGCCTACAGCTTCTATTTTTTCCATTGCAACTTTGTTTTTATCCTCAAGTTTTTTCCCCTGAACCTCAAGTCCGTATCCAACATTTTCCAAAACTGTTTTATGTGGAAATAAACCAAATCTTTGAAAGACCATACTCATTTTATGTCTTCTAAAATCTATTAGTTTTTTTTTATCTAAACTCATTACATCAGTACCTTCTACGGATACCACTCCTGATGTTGGATCAATTAATCTATTGATATGCCTTATTAAAGTAGATTTTCCAGAACCAGATAGACCCATGCACACGAAGGTTTCGCCCTCATCAATTTTAAGAGAAACATTATCCAGACCAACAGTATGTCCTGTTTTTTCTAAAACTTCTTCTTTAGTTGCCCCATCTTGAACCATTGGCAATATCCTTTTTGGATTAGGGCCAAAAATTTTATAAACGTTATTTATTTCAATTTTATTCATTTTTTTACAATGTTTTAACAGCTGTGTTTATTTCTTGCAAAGTATCTAATTTAAATTTTAAGCATTACTAAAATAATAAATGCATTATCAACTATAAATTGCATTGAAAATGTAAATAAGTATAATAAGTTTTAATCATGGCAGGTATTTCAAAACTCGAAAAAAATGGAACATATCTAAAAGTAATTTGGGATGATGGTGAGGAAAGTAAATTTAATTATATGTGGCTCAGAGACAATTGCCCAACCGCTCATGATAAAGATTCAAGACACAGGATGTTTGATATTTTAAAAGTATCGAAAGATATAAATCCTAAAAAATATACAATAAATACTAATGGCAAATTAGAAATAGAGTGGAGTGAAGGAGAACATACAAGTCATTACGATATTAATTGGTTAAGAGAAAATTGTTATACTATCAAAAATAAACAAAAATATATTTCTCCCTATAAACTCTGGGATAATTCTCTTCAGAACGATATTAAATCAATCAGTATTAACTGTGATGAAATCATGTCTTCAAATGAAGGACTTGTAAAATGGTTAAAACTTTTACATTTTAAAGGAATTGCAATAGTAAATAACGCACCCACCAAGGAAAAGTCTGCTTTTGAAGTGTTAAACAGAATTAGTCATACAAGAGAAACTTTTTTTAAAACACCTTTTGAAGTTATAAATGTTCCAAAACCTAATAATTCTGCATACACAGCTCATGCATTAAAAAATCATATGGATTTACCATGGTTCGAAAATCCTCCTGGTTATCAGTTTCTGCATTGTTTGATTAATTCAGCAAATGGAGGAGACTCATCAGCTGTAGATGGATTTGCTGTGGCGGAATATTTGAGAAAGAATGAAAAAGATATTTTTGAGACATTGGTAAGTGTGCCACTTAAATTTAGAGATAAAGATTATACCCAGCAATCTCATAGAAGTTTTTATGCTCCAGCAGTTAGTCTTACTAAAGATGGAGATTTTAATGACATTAGGTTCAGTGTGGCAACTATGGATGCTCTTGATTGTCATCCAGATGTGATGGACAAAGTATATTCTGCTCACCACAGATTTGGTAATCTATTACATGATGATAAATTTGTTATTAGATTTAGATTAAACCCTGGCGATATTTACTCATTTAATAATAGAAGAGTTTTACATGGTAGAACTGCTTTTGATCCAAATTCAGGCCACAGACACCTACAAGGATACTATATTGACCGAGATGAAATTATAGGGAGATTGAGTTACTTAATTAAATAAATTAAAGATTTTCAAAAATGAGATTTTTATTTGAATGTTTATCTCTTACTTCCTTATCTTTGATAGTATAAAAATATAAAGACTTATTTAATTTGTTAATTGTTTTATTGTTAATAAATTTTTTCTCTAAAACCAGTATTTTTAAATATTTTAATTTGCTTTTTTTAATAATTTTTTTGATAGAGGTACTTGATGAAAAGATAATTCCTAGGTTTAAATTTCTATTTATTTTGTAAATATTTTTAATATTTTTTTCATTAAAAGAAGTTATACAAAATTTTTTTAGTTTTTTTGTTAATTTTACTAAATTAATTAGATTTTTTTTTGAAAAATTAGATTTTATTTCTAACATTAAAAATTTTTTTTTAGATATTTTGATTAAGTCAACAAGTTTAGGAATATCTACATTAAATTTGCCTGCAATTACTTTTATTTCATTATAATTTGTATTTTTAATAAGTTTTGAGCTTTTAAATTTTTTTAGACTAAAATCATGAAAACATATGATTTCATTATCACGTGTTGTATGTAAATCTGTCTCTATTCCATATTTTTTTTTAAAACAATATCTAAATGCATTTAGTGTGTTTTCTTTAAAGTTTTTTTTTGCTAAACCTCTATGAATTAATTTAAGACTTTGAAAATTAGATCTCATAACCTTTCTTTTCAGGCTCATTATCTTTTAATTCACTTGGAAATCCTTTTGCACGAAAATTAATACTATTTAAATCTTCCATTCGCTTAACAATCATTGACGACCAAGCTCGTGGCCCGTATTTTTCTAGGCCGTCTTTAAACGTTTTCACAATCAACGGAGATAATTCCAATGATGCATTTAGTTTTTTTGCTAAATTGTTAAATAACGATGTATCTTTTAAAACCAAGTCCATTGTAAAATTAATATTATAAGAACCATTAAGTATAACCTGACTCTCAGTTTCATGAACAAATGAATTACCAGACGAAACCATAATTCCTTTAAAAGTTTTCTCTAGATCCAAATTTGATTTTTTTGCAACTGTCCATGCTTCACCTAAAGCAACCAAATGAGCCGAAGCCAAATAATTTGTTATAACTTTCAAAACAGTTGCAGAACCTAAATCACCTGTATGAAGAATTTTTTCACCCATAGCTGAAAGTATTGGTAAAATTTTTTCAAACGCGACCCTATCTCCACCGACAAAGATTGCAATATTTCCAGTAGCTGCTCTATGACACCCACCGCTAACAGGGCCATCTAATGCAATTGCTTTTTTTTCATTTACTAGTTTACCCATTCTTTTTACATCGTTTTCATCTGTAGTACTCATTTCAAGCCAAACCTTATCTTTTGACAATCCTGCAATTACACCATCATCTGACTCCATTACTTGCTTACATGCATCTGGCGATGGTAGACACGTAATCACAACATCAACTGCTTCAGCTAATTCTTTTGGATTTTTTGAAGTATTTGCACCTTTTGATTTAAAATTATTCATTATTTCTTTATCTAAATCAAATACAGTAAGTTTAAAATTATTTCTTATCAGACTTCCAGCTAATTTACCTCCCACATTGCCTAAACCTATAAAACCTATTCTCATTTGCGTCCTTATTGTAAAGTTAATTTTGTTAGCTTCATGATATATTGTTTATTAAAAAATGTATTTATTAAAAAATAAAATTGTAGTTTATTTATTTTTGAGCTTATTATTTTACAGTGTCTCTAATGCGGAAATAATAAAACCCAAAAATACAATTAAGCCATTAGAAGTTGTAGAGATTCAATTGAATGGATTAAAAAATAACAATAAACCGTATGAAGATTTTGGGATTGAGCAGACTTGGGAGTTTGCCCACCCAAACAATAAGAAATATACTGGTCCATTAGAAAAGTTTAAATCAATGCTTAAAAGTGAAATGTATGTGATGTTAATTAACCACATAGAGTACAAAATAGATATAGTATCTATGTCTGAAAAAACTATGTCCTATAAAGTTACAGTTTTAGATGATAAGAAAAAATACTACGAATTCGATTGGATAGTGCAGAAATATGATAAGTCTGGGCCACTTGAAAACTGTTGGTTGACAACTGGTGTTTCTCAACCTTTATTATTAGGATCATCAATCTAAATGAGAAAAAAACCTTTCTATGAAAGAATTCCAATATTAATGATTATTTTGTGCGTACCAACAATAGGATCTACCCAGTTGGGTTGGTATTTCTTTGGTAAACAATTTGGTTTAAACTTGGGTATGGTTGTGGGAGCAATAAGTGTAACCGTAGCTGCGTATTTAATGTATATTAAAGGTTGGAGAGATGGAGACGACGATTATTAAAATTTTGTTTCGTTCAAATCGAAAATCTAGTAGGAATCTGATTTATGAAATCAAAAGCTAAAGTAGTTGTTGTAGGTGGAGGAGTTGTAGGTGTTAGTGCTTTATATCATCTAGCAAAAAAAGGTTGGTCAGATGTAGTTTTAGTTGAAAGAAAAGAACTAACTTCTGGTTCAACATGGCATGCAGCCGGTCTTTTGCCTTTATTCAATATGAGTTACTCTGTAGGTCAACTTCATAAATATGCTGTAAATCTTTATAAGTCATTAGAGGAGGAGACTGGTAAAAATGTAGGCTTCAGTGTCGTTTCAAATATAAGATTAGCAAATAATAAAGATAGAATGGACGAGTATCATCAATACGCAGGTGTTGCTCAAACAATAGGCGTAGATGTAAAATTTTTAACTCCTGATCAAGTTAAAGAAATTTGGCCTTTATGTAATACATCGGATCTTATAGGTGCAATACAACACCCGGAAGACGGATATATACAGCCAGCAGATCTTACTCAGGCACTAGCGACTGGTGCAAGAAATAGAGGTGCTGAAATTTATAGAAATACAACGGTCATTGGAATTAAACAAACTAAAGAAGGATGGGTAGTCGAAACAGATAAAGGAACAATAGAATGCGAACATGTAATCTCATGCTCAGGAAATTTTGCTAGGCAAACTGGTAAAATGGTTGGTTTGGATATACCTGTAATTCCAGTTGAACATCAATATATAGTTACAGAACCTCATCCAGAAATTCAAAAAAGAAAAAAAGATGGTCTTCCTGAAATGGGAGTTCTTAGAGATAGTGATAGCAGATGGTACATGCGAGAAGAAGCAGGTGGTCTTATATTAGGACCGTATGAAGATGGAGCTCCAGCGTGTTATGTTAATGGACCATCTAAAGAATCGGAGTATGAATTATTTCAAGAGGACTTGGATAGACTTGCTCCACACATAGAAGGAGCAATTCATAGAGTTCCTGCTTTTGGTGAAGTAGGTGTTAAGAAAGTTTATAATGGAGCAATCTGTTATACACCAGACGGAAACCCAATCGTTGGTCCTGCATGGGGTTTAAAAAATTTTTGGATAAATGAAGGTCATAGTTTTGGTATCACAGCTGCTGGAGGTGCAGGTTGGCAGTTAGCAGAGTGGATAGTAGATGGAGAACCAACTATTGATATGTTGGGCGTTGAACCTAGAAGATATGGTGACTATTGTTCAAAATCTTATTTAAAAGAAAAAAATGAAGAAGCCTACAGTCATGTTTTTATTACTCATTTTCCTGATGAAGAAAGACCAGCTGCGAGGCCATTAAGAACAGCCCCGTGTTACGATAGAATGAAAAAATTGGGTGCTGTATTCGGTCAAAAATTTGGATGGGAAAGACCAAACTTTTTTGCAACAGATGGCATGGAGCAAAAAGATGATTGGTCATTTAGAAGATCAAAATGGTTTGAGGCTGTTAAAAAAGAATGTAAAAATGTAAAAGAAAATGTTGGCCTTTTAGATATGACAGCATTTGCTAAATGTAGAATAAAAGGACCAAAAGCAGAAGAATTTTTAGATAATTTGGTTGCAAATAAACTTCCAAAAAAAAGTGGCAGAGTAAATTTGTGTCATGCCTTAAATACAAAAGGCGGTGTTCATTCTGAATTTACTATTTTAAAAGAGTCTGAGAATAGTTTTTATTTAGTTTCAGCAGGAGCTTTCCAAAGACTCGATCATGATTGGATACTTAAATGGATGCCAAAAGATGGAAGTGTTATATTTGAAAATTTAACTAGCAGCACAGGGGTATTAGTTGTAGCAGGTCCAAAATCTAGAGAACTCATGCAAAAAGTTTCAAAGGACGATTTTTCAAATGAAAACTTCAAATGGTTAAGTGCAAAAAATGTAGATGTGGGATATGCACCAGTAAATGCAATGAGAGTAAATTTTGTTGGTGAACTAGGATGGGAACTGCATCATCCAATTGAATACCAAAATCATATATTTGATAAGTTGATGGAAGCAGGAAAAGATTTAGGGTTAAAGCCTTTTGGTATTAGAGCAATGAATAGTTTAAGAGTTGAAAAATCTTACAAACTTGTTGGTACTGAACTGTCAATTGAGTACGCACCCTACGAGAGCGGATTGGATAGGTTCGTTCATCCAAATAAAGGTAATTTTATTGGTTTAGATGCACTAAATAAGTGGAGAGAAAAAGGATTTAATAACAAGTTAGTAACTATGGAAGTTCATAATGTCACCGACGCAGATGTTTTAGGTAATAATCCTATTTACGAGAATGGATCAGTTGTTGGAAGAGCTACTGGAGGGGATTATGGATTTAGATTAGGTAAATCGATAGCACTAGGAATGGTAAAACCAAATTTAGCAAATGTTGGACAAAAACTTAAAATTGATATACTAGGCAAAATGTATGAGGCTACTATTTTAGAAGATAGCCCATATGATTCAAAAAATAATTTAATAAGAGCTTAATGAAAATACTTGTAGCGGTAAAAAGAGTTATTGATTACAACGTCCAAATTAGAGTTAAGGAGGACGGATCTGGAGTAGTTACAGATAATGTAAAAATGTCAACGAACCCACCAGATGACAATGCTATTGAGGAAGCTGTAAAAATAAAAGAGGCTGGTAAAGCAAAAGAAATTGTCGCCGTTACTGTTGGAGAAGAAAAAGCTCAAGAAACTGTTAGAAAGGCATTAGCTGTAGGAGCTGATAGAGGAATTTTAGTTAAAGCTAGCGGAACTGTTGAGCCTTTAGCAGTTGCAAAAATTTTGCAAAAAATTGTTGAAAAAGAAAAACCAGATTTAGTCTTTATGGGAAAACAAGCTATAGATGACGATTGTAATCAAACCGGACAAATGCTTGCTGCAATATTAAATTGGCCACAAGCAACCTTCGCATCCAAAATTGAAGTTAAAGAAAAAGTTTTGGAAGTAACAAGAGAAGTTGATGAGGGTCTTGAAACTATAGAAGTAAGTATACCATCTATTGTGACTTGTGATTTAAGGCTAAATGAGCCTAGATATGCCTCTTTACCAAATATAATGAAAGCAAAGAAAAAACCCTTAGAGCAAATAGATGCTTCAGAATTGGGAGTTGATATTAAACCAAGAATCGAGCAAATTAAGGTTGAAGAACCACCAAAAAGAAAAGCTGGAATAAAAGTTTCTAGTGTAGAAGAATTGGTTCAAAAATTAAAAAATGAGGCAAAAGTAATTTAATGTCTGTATTATTGATAGCTGAACATAACAATAAAGAGGTCAAGCAATTTACATTTAACGCTATAACTGCAGCTTCTCAAATAAATGATGATTTACATGTTTTGGTTATTGGTAAAAATGCAGATCCTGTTGCAAAATCAATCTCTGAAGTTCCTAATGTAAAAAAAGTTATTCATGTCGATAATGATATTTATGAAAACTATATTGCAGAAAATTACACCCCAGTCATACTTAAGCTCTCTGAAAATTACTCCCACATTATTTGTTCAGCCAATACCTTTGGTAAAAACTTAATGCCAAGAATAGCTGCATTACTAGATACATCACAAGTAAGTGATATTATTAAAGTAATTTCCGAAGATACTTTTTTAAGACCTATTTATGCCGGCAATGCTTTTGCAACAGTTAAAAGTACCGATAAAAAAAAATGTATTACTATAAGACCTACTTCTTTTGATGCTGCACCCACATCAGGTGGATCTGCAGAAATAGTAAAAGGTGAAAATACAGATCCATCAGAAAACACAAAATTTTTAAAAAAAGAAGAAATAAAATCTGACAGACCAGAGCTTGGAACTGCACGAATAGTAATTTCAGGTGGTCGGGGAATGCAAAGTGGAGATAATTTTAAGTTAATTACAGCTATTGCAGATAAATTAAATGCAGCTATTGGAGCATCACGAGCGGCAGTGGATGCAGGTTATATAACTAACGAACACCAAGTTGGTCAAACGGGTAAAGTGGTCGTTCCTGATTTATATATAGCAGTCGGAATATCAGGCGCTATTCAGCACTTAGCTGGAATGAAAGAGAGTAAAGTAATTGTCGCAATCAATAAAGATGGCGAAGCTCCTATTTTTTCAGTCGCAGATTACGGCTTAGAGGCGGACTTATTTGATGCGCTTCCTAAATTTTTGGAAGAATTGAACAAATTAAACACTATACAAAAATAACAAATACTGTAAAAAATTACCAATATGTCTAGAGAGGTAATGGAATACGATGTTGTGATTATTGGTGGCGGACCATCAGGATTATCCGCTGCGATCAAACTTAAACAACTTAATGCAGAATTAAATATTTGTATATTAGAAAAAGCTTCCGAAATTGGTGCTCATATTTTATCTGGAAATGTATTTGAAACTAGAGCTTTAGATGAGTTATTACCTAAATGGAGAGATTTAAATAGTCCAATCAAAACTAAAGTCTCTAAAGAAAAATTTTTATTTTTAGGAAAGAAAAAATCTTTTAGTTGGCCAACCTGGTTATTACCTAAAGTCCAACAAAATCATAATAATTATATTATAAGTTTAGCAAATCTATGCAGATGGCTTGCAGAGCAAGCTGAAGGTTTAGGCGTTGAAATTTTTCCTGGTTTTCCTGCAAGTGAAATTTTATATAACGATGATGGATCTGTAAAAGGTGTAGCAACTCAAGATATGGGATTAGATAAAAACGGGGAAAAAAAAGATAGTTATGAACCTGGAATGGAGCTACATGCAAAGGTAACAATATTTGCAGAAGGTTGTAGAGGTCACTTAGGAAAAGAATTAATTAAAAAATTTGATCTAAATAAAGGAAAAGATCCACAACAGTATGGAATTGGTTTTAAAGAAATTTGGGAAATAACAGAAGAGCAACATCAAGAAGGTCTTGTAATGCATACAGCTGGATGGCCGTTAGACAATCAGACTTATGGCGGAAGTTTTATGTACCACGCTGAAAACAAACAAATCTTCTTAGGTTATGTAATTGGTTTGGATTATAAAAATCCACACTTATCCCCCTTTGATGAATTTCAAAGATTTAAAACTCATCCATCCATTAAAAAATATATTGAAAATGGTAAAAGAATTTCTTTCGGTGCAAGAGCATTAATAGAAGGTGGTATTCAGAGTTTGCCAAGAATGTATATGCCCGGTGCTTTATTAGTCGGTTGTGATGCTGGAACTTTAAATATGCCTAAAATTAAAGGTTCACATACAGCAATGAAAAGTGGAATGATTGCAGCAGAAACAATATTTGAGCACCTTAACCAACAAAAAGATCTAGCAATTTATGAGGAAAAATTTAATAAAAGTTGGGTATATGAAGAATTATACGCCGCAAGAAATGTAAAACCTAGTTTTAGCTGGGGTTTATTGCTTGGAATAATTTTTACTGGATTAGATCAAATAATATTTAGAGGTAAATTACCTTTTACATTAAGGCACAAACACGCCGATCATGAAACTTTAAAAGATGCAAAAGACATGCCAAAAATCGATTATCCAAAGCCAGATAATAAAATTACTTTTGATAAGACTAGTTCTGTATATTTAACGGGAACCAACCATGCGGAAAATCAACCTGTTCATTTAAGATTAAAGGATCCAAATTTACCAATAAATTATACTTTAAAGAAATATGATGAGCCAGCTCAAAAGTATTGTCCTGTGGGCGTTTATGAAGTTCAGATTGTGAATGGTTCATCAAAATTTGTAATTAATTCTCAAAATTGTATTCATTGTAAAACTTGTGATATTAAAGAGCCATCTCAGAATATTACATGGGTAACCCCAGAAGGCGGTGGTGGGCCTAAATATGGGAATATGTAAAAAAGTAATTTTTTATTTTTTAACTTCAATTTTTTTTTTAATTTCAAATATTAAAGCAGAAAATAATCTTAATAATATAAATCTAACTATTACTGATTTAATTTTAATGAAATATGAGATTTTTTTTTTAAAAAATCAATCAAGAGTTATTAACTCCAAAAAGACTGGACTAATGGTTAGATACCAATCAATTAATTATGAATTAAAAATCGACGGAGAAAATAATACAAATATAATTATTAATGCAGTAAT
This sequence comes from uncultured Pelagibacteraceae bacterium, assembly GCA_902574525.1. Classification (GTDB taxonomy): domain Bacteria; phylum Pseudomonadota; class Alphaproteobacteria; order Pelagibacterales; family Pelagibacteraceae; genus Pelagibacter. Next base: position 35,302 of record CACGNQ010000001.1, on the reverse strand, counting down.
GGATAAGAATAGATATTTGAAGAAAAAAAAATATAAACCTAGGATTTCAGATTGTAATATTATTAGAAATAAAATTGTTGCTAATAAAATGGGTTATTCACCAATAACCTTAAAACCAAATTATTCAATTACTGAGGATGTTTTATTTGAATATATAAAAAATAATATTTTTAATATTCAAAATTTAAATGAAGATGAAATTAAAGGTCTAATTAAAAAAACTACTATTAAAATAAATATTATACATCCAATTTCAAAATTTAATATTAATTGTTCTGGAAAATTATCTGACGCAGAACTATACTAGACTAAGATAAATCTATTGCAAATTTTTTTAAAGTTTCAATCGGTATAAGATTTAAAGTATTTTCATGAGTCCTTTTTAAATAAACAGGACATCCTTTGCCAGCCTCAACTGCTCTTGAGTACCAACTGGCACATACGCACCATGAGTCACCATCTTTTAATCCTGGAAAACCAAATTCTGGATGAGGTGTAATTAGATCATTTCCAGCTGTCTTACACCAATTTAAAAATTCATTATTAACTTTTGCACATACTGTGTGAACACCTTTGTCATTTTCATCTGTTTTGCAGCAACCATCTCTATACCATCCAGTTAAAGGATCTAATGAACATTCTTCAAGATCTTCTCCTAAAACATTTTTTTGAATATTTTCCATTAAATTTTTGTTGGATTTGGTTGTCCCTTGTAAACTTCTTCTGGATCAAATTTTTTTTCTTTTTCTTCAAATTTCATTTCTACATTTCTACCATTATCAATTTTACCTAAAGGTATGGACCTATAAAAACATGATCTATAACCTACGTGGCAGCTGGCTCCATCACCAATATCCACACTCATCCAAACAGAATCTTGATCATCATCAATTCTTATTTCTTTAACTTTTTGTGTGAATCCACTTGTTTTCCCTTTATGCCAAATTTGATTTCTTGATCTACTCCAGTAGTGGGCTTCTTTAGTTTCTAAAGTTAGCCGAAAAGCCTCTACATTCATATATCCATGCATCAAAATTTCTTTTGTGTTGTTGCATGTTGTCACAACTGGTATCAGGCCATCATTATCGAATTTAGGTGATAAAAGCTTGCCTTCCTCTATTTCCTTAACATTTTCTCTTTTTTTAAACATTTCCTTTATTATGTAACATATTAGCAGATATATTAAATATTTTAAAAAATAGTATTTATATGTATAAGAGGCCCGATGAAACTAGTTAAAGAATTAGATAAACAATCTTTAAGTAATGAAGTATCTGACAAAGAGGCAGAAGAAGCATTTGTTAAGATATTAAAATATATTGGTGAGGATCCATCAAGAGAGGGTTTATTAGAAACACCGAAAAGAGTAAGAAAAGCTTTTAAAGAGTACTTTCAAGGTTACCAAGAAGACCCTTACAAAATTTTATCAAAAACATTTGGAGATGTTGATGGATATAACGATATTGTAATACAAAAGAATATTTCTGTTCAAAGTCATTGTGAACATCATATGGCTCCAATAATTGGAATAGCACATGTAGCCTATATACCAAATGAAAGAGTAGTAGGTTTAAGTAAACTCGCAAGAGTTGTAGAAGTATTTTCTAAAAGACTTCAAACACAAGAAAGACTTACAATGCAAATTGCAAATACTGTAATGGAGGCTTTAGACGCAAAAGGGGTTGCGGTAACTATAGACTCTAATCATATGTGTATGACTATGAGAGGTGTTAAAAAAGAACAAGCAACGACAGTAACTAATTATTATCTAGGTCAATTCAAAGAAGATTTAAGTTATCAAAACAGATATTTAAGATTTATTAGCAAATAAATATCTGTATAATCATTTTCAGATATGTCCGATAATTTCAAAGCATTAATAGTAAATCATGAGGGCGATAAATTCACTAGGGAAGTAAAGTCTATTAATAAAGATTTTTTAAAACATGGAGATGTTTTAGTTAAAGTAGAATATTCAGGTCTAAACTATAAAGATGCTTTAATTTTAAAAAATGGAGCAAAACTTGTAAAAGAGTTTCCTCATATACCAGGTATAGATTTTTCAGGAACAGTTGTAGAAAGTGAAAATGAAAACTACAAAGAAGGTGATGAAATTATCTGTACAGGATGGAGGGTGGGCGAAATATTTTATGGTGGTTATTCTCAGTATGCAAAAGTAAAGGGAGAATATCTTGTGAAAAGACCTAAAGATATTTCAGCAAAACAGGCTATGATATTAGGAACAGCTGGTATAACTGCTATACAATGTGCTTTCGCTGTAAAAGCAAGAGAGGAATTATTACTTCAAAAAAAAGTTGTTGATGTAATTGTTACAGGAGCTTCAGGTGGAGTTGGAAGTATGTCTGTAATGATTTTAAATAAACTAAATTGCAATGTAACGGCTGTAACAGGGAAAAAGGAAAATAATGATTACCTTACTTCTTTAGGTGCAAAAAACCTTATAAATAGTGCAGATTTAGATAAAGAGCCAAGAGTGCTTGATAAAGGTTTATATGACGGTGCTGTAGATACAGTTGGTGGTAATATCCTAGCAAATGTTTTACCCCATATAAGGGATAAAGGAATTGTAGCTGCATGTGGAAATGCCAAGCATTATAAATTAAATACTACTGTAATGCCTTTTATAATAAGGGGAGTTAAACTTTGGGGAATAAATTCTGTTGATACATCAAAAAAGCGAAGAGATTTCCTATGGGGAGAATTACCAAAATTAATTGATTTTGATTTAATAGGTAAATCAATAAAAGAAATTAGTTTAGACGAACTTTTGAATACATATTCGTTAATGCTAGAAGGTAAAACCTCTGGTAAATATATCGTGAATTTAAATAAATAATGGATTGGGATAAACTCAAAATTTTCCACGCAGTTGCCGAGGCTGGTAGTTTTACCAGTGCAACAGTTACTTTAAACTTAAGTCAGTCAGCTATAAGTCGTCAGATTCAATCTTTAGAGGATGATTTAAAAGTAAAATTGTTTGAACGACATGCAAGAGGGCTTACTCTTACTGAAAATGGCGAATATGTTTATAAAACGGCTCATGAAGTCATAAGTAAATTGAAAGAAGTTGAAACTTCGTTAGGTGATCAAAAAAATAAGCCATCTGGCAAAATAACGATCACAACAGTCAGAAGCTTTGGAACACATTGGTTAACTCCAAGAATTCAAGAATTTATGCAACTTCATCCAGAAATGGAAGTTGAGCTTATATTTGATGATAAAGAGCTAGATTTAAGCACTAGACAGGCTGATATTGGTATATTCATGCGAAGACCTAAGCAACTTAATTATATTCAGAAAAAGTTAATTGATATCAACTATCATATTTATGGATCAAACGCGTATCTTGAGAAATTTGGTATGCCGAAAACTGTAAATGATTTAAATAAACATAAATTTATTTCCTTTGGCAGAGGGACACCATCACCTGTATATAACCCTGACTGGGCAATTAAAATAGGTATGAAGGATAGTAAAAAAAGAAAGTCTGTTATGAAAGTAAATAGCGTAATGGGATTGTTGCTAGCAGTTGAAAGCGGGGTTGGTCTTGCAGCTTTGCCTGATTATTTAGTAGTACAATCGAAAAATTTGATAAAAGTACTCCCTAAAATCGAAGGGCCAATAACCGAAGCACATTTTGTATATCCGCAATCATTAAAAAATGTAGCGAGAGTTCAGGCATTCAGAAATTTTTTATATAGTAAAATTTCTGAATGGAATTTTTAATTTTTTAAAAAAAATCATTAATAATCCATAAAAATACACATTTTTATTAAAGAATAGATTGTCGCAACTAATAACTATTCGCATTGCAAATAATTCTCATTTGCATTATAAGACCTGAAGTTTTAAAAAAAGGAGAATAAATGAAGAAGATTACAATTATTACGTTAATTTCATTTTTATTTGCATCAACTTTTGCAATAGCAAATGAAGTTAATGTATTTAACGCAAGACACTATAAGGCTGACGGAGAACTATATAGTAAATTTACAAACATGACCGGAATCAAAGTTAATCTGATTAATGGAAAATCTGGTGCTTTAGAAAAAAGAATACTTGAAGAGGGTGCTGATGCAACTGCAGACCTTTACATCACAGCAGATGCTGGAAGATGTGGTGCTATGGATAAAAAAGGTGCGCTTCAAGGTGGTTTAACATCTGCATCTATTAAAGCAGCTGTTCCAAAAAGCTTTAGAACAAGCAAGTGGGTTGGTATCGCAAAAAGAGCAAGAATAATTTATTATTCACCCGAAAGAGTTACTGGTGCTGAATTATCTGGAATGACTTATGAAGGTCTAGCTGATCCTAAATGGAAAGGTAGATTAGTAATTAGAAAATCTAGTAACATTTATAATAAATCACTTGTAGCTTCATTAATTAAAAATAATGGAAAAGCTGCAACAGCTGTATGGGCTGAAGGGGTTGTTGCAAACATGGCAAGAACACCAACTGGTAACGATAGAGCACAAATTATGGCAGTAGCAGCTGGAGAAGCTGATATTGCAGTAGCTAACACATACTACTTAGCTCTTATGTTATCTGGTAAAAAAGGTGCAGAACAACAAGAAGCAGCAAAAAAAGTAAAAGCTTTTTTTCCTAATCAAAACGATAGAGGGACACACATGAACGTAAGTTGTGCAGCTTTAGTAAAGGGTGCGCCTAATAAAGCTAATGCTGTTAAGCTTGTCGAATTTTTATTAACTCCAGAATCTCAAGAGCACTTCACAAACAATACTTTTGAGTTTCCAATGATTGACGGTGTTTCACCAAATCCATTGGTAGTGAACAACTTAGGTTTAGATTTTAAACAAGATATGAAAACTAAGCTTGCTTCTTATGGAAAAAATCAAGCTGCTGCAGTGGAAGTGATGACAGCCGCAGGTTGGAAGTAAGTTAATGAATAAAAAGAATTTATTTGAAATTGATTTAAATAAATCTTCTAAAGCATGCGACCCGTGTGCTTTAGAGTGTGAAAAAATCAATGAAAAAATAAATAAAAGAAAGTTATCTGAGCTCAAAAATAAAGAGGTTTCACACATACTAAATATTTTTGAAGATATAAAGTAATTTTCTTTACTCACAAACAAGACTTGTGACTAATTGGCATTACCCCCTTTTAGTTGCAAGTCTTTAGTATTATAAGGGTAATATTTTGACAACAAAATTTAACATTTGGTTTTTTTTATCCCTACTAATTTCTGTATTTGTTTGCATCCCAATCATAACAGTTTTTTCAAGTTTTTTTGAAAGTACTTCAAATTATTATGAAATATTAAAAGATACTTTTTTAATGGAGTATATTTTTAATTCATTAGTTCTTTTACTATGTGTTTTAGTTTTTACTTTTTTATTAGGCACTAGTACAGCTTATTTAGTTTCATTCTTTAAATTTCCTGGAAGTAATATTTTTAAGTGGGCACTTATATTATCTTTTGCTGTGCCACCATATATTTATGCTTACTCTCTAACAGCTTTTTTTGATAATTATGGAACTGCTTTTACTATTTTAAAAAATTTGTTTGGAGATGGTGATTATAATAAAAATATCCCAAAATTTAATGGAATGTCAGGCGCTGTAATATCTATGACTTTCTCACTTTATGCTTATGTATATATACTTTCTAGAGCATCATTTCTGTATCAATCTCAAAATTTGATTGATTTAGGTAAAAATCTTGGTTTTTCAAAATTTAAATCATTTTATAAAATAATATTACCAGCATCGAGACCAGCAATTGTTGCTGGTTTGTCTCTAGTAGCGATGGAGACATTGGCAGAGTTCGGAGCTGTCGATTTTTTTTCGATCAATACTTTAACTACAGGTATATATAATTCATGGATTACATTTGATGATCTTGCTTTTGCAAACAGAATAGCTTCTTTTTTATTATTATTCATATTCTCTTTATTCATAATAGAAAACTTATCTAGAAAAAAAGCAAAATATCATTTCAATATTAAAGGTGGTTTTAAACAAAAAGAAAAAATTAAGCTTTCAGGTTATAAATCTTTTTTTGCATTTATGTTCTGTTTTGTTGTTTTTTTAATGAGTTTTTTATTTCCATTAAGCCAGATGTTGTATTGGACAATAAAGTTTCCCGAAAATATATTTGATCTCCAAATTGTTACACTTTCATTAAATACACTCTACTTAGCATTATTATCTAGTTTAGTGTTAATAACATTTTCTTTAATATCAAATTATGGAAACAGAGTAACAAATAATAAAACACTTAACATACTATCTACTTTATCAATTTCAGGGTATGCAATACCTGGAGTTATACTTGCGGTAGCTTTTATAACTTTCATTGCATGGTTTGACAATACGATAGTTAAAACGTTAGGATTTTTATCTATTAAAAAATTATTTATTGGCTCGATCTTAGGTTTGGTTTTAGTTTATTTTATAAGATTTTACTCTTTAGCATTTAACGGAATAAAATCTGGTTATGAAAAAATTAACATCGCAGTTGATGAAAGTGCATACTTACTAGGTTATTCAAAAAGAAAAACATTTATGAATATACATATTCCTTTTTTAAGAAACTCATTATTATTGATTATTATATTAATTGCTTTAGAGATTATAAGGGAATTACCCATTACTCTAATTTTAAGACCATTTAACTTTGAAACTTTTGCTACTACAGCATATATATCAGCTTCAGAAGATTTACTTGAAGCAGCGGCAGTTCCTTCATTATTTTTAATTTTAATTGCTTCAATCTTTATTATAATTGCATCTAAATATATTTTAAGAGAAAACAATGAGTAGTAATTTTTTTGAAGTTAATGATGTTGATTTTATTGTTGGTGGAAAAACAAAAGTTAAAAAAATGTCTTTTTCAATCGAAAATGAGGGTGACATTATCTGCCTTTTAGGTCCATCTGGGATTGGTAAGACTACAATACTAAGAGCAATTGCTGGATTACAAAAAATAAAAAATGGTCAAATAAAATTAAAAGGAAAAGTTTTATCCTCTGACAAAATTAATATTGAACCTGAAAACAGAAATATATCTCTAGCTTTTCAAGAAAATAGTTTATTTCCTCATTATTCTGTAGAAAAGAATATACTATTGGGTGCAGAAAAAAATTCAGGTAACACAGATAAACAAGTTACTTTGAATGAAATAGTAGATTTGTTAGATATTTCTCAAATATTAAACCAATACCCACATCAAATTAGTGCTGGAGAGGCACAACGAGCTTCACTTGCTAGATCGCTTTTATCTAAACCAGATTTACTTTTATTGGATGAGCCTTTATCGAATGTAGATCAAAGTCATAAAGAAGATATTCAGGAGAAAATTAAAAAAATGCTTACAAAACTAAAAATTACCACAATAATTGTAACTCATGATTCTTATGAGGCTTTTTACTTAGGGACAAAATGTGGAATAATTTTGAATAATGAGCTGAAACAGTATGATGATCCATATAATGTTTATCATCTACCTAATTCTATTGAGGTTGTTAATTTTTTAAATAGGGGAATTCTTGTTCCCGCAAAGGTTACTAGCCCAAAAAGCTTAGAAAATGATGAACTTGGAACTATAACCGGAAATTTTGTTAAACCATTTCCCTTAGGTGCTGATGTTAAACTTTTGATTCAACCAGAGGACTTAGAACATGACGATAAAAGCAATCTTAAGTTAGAAGTAGTTGATAGAAAATTCAGAGGTACAAATTTCATTTATACTTTAAAAACTATAAAAAATTTACTTATACCTGTTTTTGTCCATTCACACCATATTCATCAACATGATTTACAAGAAAAATTTGGTATTAAAAGACCAATTCATATTGAACATTTAGTATGCTTTTAAATTTTAGTCGTTACTAACATAAACCGAAACACCTCTTGAGTTTACATCTACATCAAATTTTTTATGCAAAGGTGGAAATGCTCTTTGAGAACAATCTAATCTATCACAAGTTCTACAAGAGACACCAATAGGTATTTCAGTTTTTTTATCGTTCAAATTCAAGTTTTCTGTATAAACAAAATCTTTTGCATATTTTGCTTCACAACCTAAGCCGATTGAAAGAATACTCTTTGCTTCACCAAATCTTCCAACACCTTTTTCTACGGTTTTAGCAATACAAACATATTTTTCACCATTTGACATTTTGCTAACTGCTGCTTGAATTATTCCAGGCCTTGTAAATGCAGAATATACATTCCATCTTGGGCATGCACCTCCGTATCTTGGTATTTCTATTCCCGATAAAGAAAATCTTTTTGATATATTTCCAGCTATATCTACTCTTAAGAAATGGAAAGGTATACCTGGCATTTTTGGATCTTGCAAACAAGTTACTCTATGTGCAATTTGCTCAAATGTAGTTGCAAAAGTATTTTGTAGTAATTCTAGATCATATTTATTTTTCATGCATTCTTTATGGAAAAGTTTATAAGGCATGAGGATCGCTGCACCGCAATAATTTAATAAAGCTACACGTGTAAGTTTTTTTGATTCTTCACTTGGAAAAGAAAATTTTATTAAATAATTGTTTATTATATCTATGGCACCCTCATGAGCAATTTGAGCAGCTACAAATAATTTTTTGGTCTCTAATGCTACATAGTCGCTAAGTAATAATTCTTTTTTCTTTTTGTCGAAGTATTTAGAGAATGGTTTTCTTTCTTCGGGCAAAACATCTTTTACAATTATATTGTATTCTTTTTTTAAATATTCATTTAAAGCAAGGTATGTACATCTATTATTAATTTGAATTTTATCAAAAACTGTATTTGCATATTCCTCTAATTTTGGAAAATAATTATTATTTTCTTGTAAGAAATCAGAGACAATTTCTCCTGGAAAAGCAGCTTTTCTTTTGTCAATTATTTTCCCAGATAGGTTTTCAACTCTATTGATGATGTCATGATCTTTTTGTCTAAAATTATCACCAAGTTTTATTAATGCTCTGGCAATTTTTGGGTTTGTGTTAACTAAATCTTTTATTTCTGGGCTAAGTATGTCCAGGTCCTCAAATAATTGATCATCTAATAATTCTGATATATCATTAACTAAATTTAAATCTGATTTTACTGTTAAATCTGAAAGTTCAATTTTTAATTCTTGGCAAACTTTTAAAAGCAAATCACCATCAATTTTACGTTTTCCACCTTCTATAAGATTTAAATAGCTTGGCGATATATCAAGTTGCTCAGCTAGCTTATTAGCCTGTATCCCAAGTTTTCTTCTAAATGCCTTGATTTTTGGCCCAATTTTAAGATTAAATTGACTCATAGTTTTCTATTTGTAAATTTTGTCAATAAATATTTACAACAAATTATCTTATTTTACAAGACTTTTTAATTATTTATTAGCAAAAGTAAATTTTGTAAATTATAAAGCTTTTATGAACGACAAAAACAAAATCAAAAACGTTGAAAACAAAGCTAAAAATAGCTTTATAGACGATTCAAATAGTGAAACTAAAAACGGTATCTATTTGAGAGATGACCATTGTGATTGGGGTTCAAGCGGTATGAATGAATTCACTAACGAGTTTAGCGAAAACAACTAATACCTTATTTCTAGAGTAAACTAATTTTAATAGGAAATACATTATGAGCTCAGAAAAAAAGGTATCTTACGATTTAAAAAGATTTGCAGGAATTAAAAGAGACTATACTCCAGAAGAGGTAGAGAGATTAAAAGGTTCAATAAAAATTGAATACTCGATGTGCAAACATCAATCAGAAAAACTTTGGAGATTGTTAAATACAGAACCATATATTAATACACTAGGCTCACTATCTGGTAATCACGCTGTTCAGCATGCTAAAGCTGGTCTTAAAGCAATTTACTTGAGTGGATGGCAGGTAGCTGCAGATGCCAATAGCGCAGGCGAAATGTACCCAGATCAATCTTTATATCCTTATGATAGTGCACCAAAATTAGTTGAGTCAATGAATAATGCTTTGACAAGAGCTGACCAAATCCAACACATGGAAATTAAAGACGGAGAAATGAACTCAAAAGATAGAGTAGATTATATGTTGCCTATTATTGCTGATGGAGAAGCCGGTTTCGGTGGACCGTTAAATGTTTTTGAATTAGCTAAAAAATTTATAAGAGCTGGAGCAGCTGGAGTACACTTTGAAGATCAATTAGCTAGTGAAAAAAAATGTGGCCACATGGGAGGAAAAGTATTAGTTCCAACTGGTACAATGATAAAAAATTTGAAAGCCGCAAGATTAGCGGCAGATATCGCGGATGTTCCATTAATAATTTTAGCGAGAACGGACGCTAATGCAGCAAAATTAATTACAAATGATCACGATGAAAATGACAAACCTTTTTTGACAGGAGAAAGGTCACCTGAAGGTTTTTATTATGTTAAACATGGAATAGATCAAGCAATTTCAAGAGGATTAGCTTATGCCCCTTATTCAGATTTAATATGGTGTGAAACAGCAACTCCAAACTTAGAAGAAGCTAAAAAATTTGCTGACGCAATTCATGCTAAGTATCCTGGAAAATTGTTAGCTTATAATTGTTCTCCATCCTTTAATTGGAAAAAACATTTATCTGATGCAGAAATTGCAACTTTCCAACAAAAAATTAGTGATATGGGATATAAGTTTCAATTTATTACTTTAGCTGGCTTTCATACTCAAAATATTGCTATCTTTGAATTAGCACAAAAGTATAAAAAAGAAGGCATGACAGCTTATTCAAAAATTCAAGAACAAGAGTTTGCTAGAGAAAAAGACGGTTATACGAGCGTTAAACATCAAAGAGAAGTAGGAACTTCATACTTTGATGCTGTATCTAACACTATAAGTGGTGGAAAAAGTTCAACTACTGCAATGGAAGGCTCAACAGAATCTGAGCAGTTTTAAAATTTTCAAAAAATTTTTTACACATACAGTCTAATTTTGATATATTAATATTATAGGGGTGTCTAAGTAGACTGAGAATATACCCTAAGAACCTGTCCGGTAATTCAGAAAGGGAGATTATGGATAAAGTACATTTTTTGCATCAATCATCATCGCTAATAATAGTTATAATTATAAGCTTAATTTTTACAGTTATCGGAGTAACTTATTCAAAAAAACATAAAGGTATAAATAATTATCTAACAGCAAACAGAAGTATCGGTTTTTTTTCTTTAACCACAAGTTTAATTGCATCAGCGCTTGGGGCTTGGATTTTGTTTGGACCAGCTTCAGCTGCAACATGGGGCGGAATAGGTGCTGTAATTGGCTATGCTTTAGGGACTGCTTTTCCAATGATTTTTTTAATATCCTTAGGAAAAAAAATTAGAAAAGATTTCCCAAAAGGATCAACATTAATCGAATTTTTAAGAAAAAGGTTTAGTAAAAGTTTATTTAAATTAATTCTATTGATAACTGTTTTTTACATGTTCATTTTTTTATGTGCAGAGGTAACCGCTGTAGCAATTTTAATAAATTATATATCTGGAACAGAGCTATGGATAACATCTCTGATAGTTTTATTAGGAACTATAACTTACACTCTTTACGGGGGACTAAGAGCCTCAATATTTACTGATAATATTCAAATGATTGTAATTATCATTCTTTTTTTTATTTCTATTTATTATCTTACTTCTTTTTCAGGTGATCAATTTTCTTTTTCTTTTATAAAAGAAAAAAAACCTGATTTATTAAGTGGTAATTATTTTCCAAACTACACAGCAGGATTAACATTTTTTATAGCAGTTGCTGCAACAAATCTTTTTCATCAAGGAAATTGGCAAAGAGTATATGCAGCAAAAAATTATGAAATTTTAAAAAAAAGTCTAATTATTGCTTTCATTGTAATTATCCCAATTGTATTTTTTATGGGTTTTTGTGGACTAGTTGCAGTATCAGTCGATACAAATATTATACCTGATTTGGGATTTTTTTCTTTGTTGTTAAAAGAGGAAACTAAATTCCTATCATTAATTATTATTATTTTAGGTTTATCACTAACTATCAGTACAGTTGATACATTGGTTAACGCAATTTCAAGTTTAATAGTGATTGATAGTAAAGCAACATTTAACCTAAAAGCTAAAATCGATTATCTTAAATTATCCAAATACTTTATAGTCGGCATATCAATTATCGCATTCTTTATTGCCTCTAAGGGATTTAGTGTCTTGTACTTATTTTTATTAGCTGACTTACTATGTTGTGCGTTTGTACTTACTGTTTTCTATAGTTTTTATAATAAGAAGCTAGATGAAAAAACTGCGTATCTTTCTATCATTGTAGGTTTAATAGCAGGCTTTCTTTTATTTCCAATGCCAGATTTCTCGAAAAGTTTGTTAGTTGGTATGATTTTACCAGTAGATGTTTTTCCTTCTTTTATGTCCCAATCACTGTTATTTCTATCTTTTATAGTTGCTACATTTATACCAGCGCTGATTTGGAAGTTGAGATAATATTTAAAAAATATAATATATATATATGTTAAGTACGATTGTACCCTTTATTATTTTGATAGTAGTTGTTGTTTTTATCCATGAATATGGACACTATTATTTTGCAAAAAAGTATGGTGTTGGGGTAACAGATTTTTCAATTGGTTTTGGTAAAGAAATTTTTGGTTGGAATGATAAGTCAGGTACAAGATGGAAAATATGTCTTATTCCCTTGGGTGGATATGTAAAATTTTTCGGAGATAGAAATGTTTTTTCTCAAAGCGATCAAGATGAATTAATTAAAAAATATAACGAAGAAGACAGGAAAAAACTTTTTGTACTAAAACCAATTTATCAAAGATCTTTAATTGTTGCGGCAGGACCAATAGCTAATTTTATTTTAGCAGCTGTGATATTTTTGTTTATTTATATGTTTGCCGGTAAAGATTTCACCCCTGCTATAATAGATGATGTACAAGTTGAAAGTCCCGCTGCTGATGCAGGATTGAAAAAAAATGATATTGTCCTTGAGATCGACAATAATGAGGTAAAAAGTATTTTAGATGTATCAAAGTTCATAACAATGTCCACCTCAGACGTAATTGATTTTAAAGTTAAAAGAATTGACGACGAAATATTATTTAAAGTAAAACCTAAATTAATCGACAGTACAGATAATCTAGGAAACAAAACAAAAAAAAGGATTGTAGGAATACAGCTAAGTCCACTAAATGATCAGATTAATCATGTAAAACTTGGACCTGCAAAAGCTTTATATTACTCTTTATATGAGGTTTATTTTGTCTCTGTTTCTTCACTTAAGTATCTAGGTTCAATGATATATGGATCAGGAGATACAACACAACTGGGTGGACCTATTAGGATTGCTAAAATTACAGGCCAAGTTGCTGAATTTGGAGTAATTCCTTTCTTAAGTATTATGGCCTATATTTCAATTAGCCTGGGTTTAATTAACTTATTTCCTATACCTCTTTTAGATGGGGGACATTTGATGTTTTATGGAATAGAAAAGATTTTGGGTAGACCACTAAGTCAAAAAACCCAAGAAGGTTTTTTTCGAATCGGAATGTTTTTATTATTATCCTTAATGTTTTTTGCTACATTTAATGACCTTAAAGATTTAGGCTTATTTTAATGGCTTTTTTAGCCTTTAAAAAGTAAGTAAAATCAACACTTTTAGAACACTATATATTGTGTGGAAAAAATTTTCTAACACTAAAAAAAAGCTTGAATTATCAAGCATTTTGTTAAGTATGTATTTAACCTTTAAACCGGAGCTAAAATGAACAAAAAACAACTAGTAGCAAAGCTTTCAGGAAGCCTAAATTTAAGCAAGGCAGATGCAGAGCGAACTTTTGATACTATAACCAACACAATACTGGATGCTTTAAAAGGCGATGATTCAGTTAAAATTGCTGGTTTTGGTACATATAAAGTGGCTAAAAGAAAAGCTAGAATTGGAAGAAATCCAAGAACTGGTGAGCAGATTCAGATAGCAGCATCTCAAAAAGTAAAATTTTTGCCTGCAAAAGCGCTTAAAGAAATATTCAATAAATAATTTTTTAAGTTTTACAGCCTTTATGAAATCTTCATAAAGGCTGTTTCTATATGCAATTATTGCATATCTATTTTACCTCATTAACGATAGTTATTTTTTTCGATTAAAATTAAAAGTTTTGCTTAATTAATTTCAAAGGAGATAATATGAGGAAAATTTTTAAAAAAATAATTACTCCAGCTACAGCGCTCATACTCTTGCTTAACATGAGTAGTGCCGGCGTAGCAGAAACAACTGTTTCTGCTGAGGTTGGGTTTATTTTTAATACATTCCTTTTTCTAGTTTGTGGTTTTTTAGTCATGTTTATGGCTGCAGGATTTGCAATGTTAGAATCTGGAATGGTTACGTCAAAAAGTGTATCTGTAATTTGCGCGAAGAATATCGGTTTGTTTTCTATTGCTGGTATTATGTTTTGGATGTTTGGATACAACGTTGCATATGGTATTCCAGAAGGTGGATACATAGGTAAATTTATGCCATGGTCCGATGGTAGTAAGATAGGAACAGGATATGCCGATGGATCAGATTGGTATTTCCAAATGGTATTCTGTGCAACTACAGTATCTATTGTATCAGGTACATTAGCAGAAAGAATTAAACTATGGCCGTTTTTCTTATTTGCAGCAATTTTAACTGGATTTTTATATCCATTTGTAATGGGCTGGCAATGGGGTGGTGGTTGGTTAGCAGCAAGAGGCTTTTCTGATTTTGCTGGATCTACACTTGTACACTCTACTGGTGGAGCAGCTGCTTTAGCAGGTGCAATTCTACTTGGACCAAGATTGGGCCGATTTACTAAAAAAGGTGAACCTGCACCCGTTAAACCGTTCGCAGCATCTTCAATACCTTTAGTCACAATAGGAGTATTTATATTATGGCTAGGTTGGTTCGGATTTAATGGTGGATCGCAACTTGCAATGGGAACTTTTGATGATGCAGTAGCAGTATCAAAAATCTTTATAAACACTAATCTTGCAGCTTGTGGTGGTGTAATGGCAGCAGCAATTGTAACGAGACTTTCAATGGGTAAAACAGACGTTGTTCAAATGTTAAACGGGGCAATTGGTGGTCTAGTAGCAATCACAGCCGAGCCTTTAATGCCTTCACCGATAGCAGCAATTTTAATTGGTGCAGTTGGTGGTGTCATCGTTGTATATGGAACTAAGTTTTTATTTGCGATGAAAATTGATGATGTAGTAGGTGCAGTTCCAGCTCACTTGTTTGCTGGTATCTGGGGAACTCTTGCGGTTCCGATTACAAACTCTGGAGCAAATTTCGGTACTCAGTTGTTAGGTGTAATCGCAATTAATGCAACAGTTTTCGTAATTGCATTCATCATATGGGCAATAATGAAAAATACTTTTGGTATCAGATTAAGTAAAGAAGCTGAACTGAAAGGTACAGACGTCACAGAGACTGGTGTTATTGCTTACGCAATAAGAGATTAAGCACTTTAACTCCCTCATACGTTAAAGACTTAATGTAAGGGCCCCTTTTAAAGGGGCCTTTGCATTTTTAGAAGGAAGAGTCTTCCCAAACTTTTTTAACATCTGAATTTGGAGAAATCCCATATATAGAATTTATATTTGTACAGTGAATTGCAATAGATGGTATTGGACTAAAACAATCTTCATTCTTGTAAATTTCATGTAAAGGTTTCTCGAATGGGTAATGCTCATATTTACACATTTCGACCATTTTCTCGTAATATTTATTAATCATTTCTCTACTGGTTAAAAAAGTGCATAAAGTTTGATTAATTTTCCTCCAATGGAATTTATCACCGATAAGAATATTTGTATTTTCAACATCTCTATATAAGTAAGGATAATCCGCAGGGCATAAAAATATTTCTTTATTTAATTGTGATGAAAATTTTTCATACGCAAGAACCATTTCAAGTATAGAATTTTTTGTATGCAGATAATCATCTTCAACAAAATATATTAAATCACCACACTTTTTAGACAAATCAAGAGATTGATAAATATTTGACATATTTGATTTTTGATTATCAGTTACTGATTTATTCTCTTCATTCTTTTCAGATATATGAGCACTATATTTATTATAATCTAAAATTTTAATATCATAATTAAAAAAATTATTTTGAAGAATAGAGTTAAACTTATCAATAATATTTTTCTCTGATTTAAAATCAATTATTGTAAATTTAATTTTTATATTTTTAAGTTCATTTTTAGAAAAATTTATTGAGTTAACAATTGATTTTAAGCATCTCAGAGTATACTCACTCTTTTCCTTTTCAAAAATTCTTTCTTTCGACTGTGTAAGCATTTTCACAGAGGCGCATGTTCTTAAAATAATATCTAAAGATTTTACAGGTCTTGTAATGCTAACTGTACCCATAGGAAGTGTTAAGGAACTCTTTCCTATTTGGGATAAAGAGTTTCTTTCCTCTTTTCCCTCTGTGCTTAGCAATGAAAGGTCACCTTGATCCATAACTTCGTAACCAAGAAGTCTTGAAAGTTTTAAAAAAAGTTTTTTAAAAAAAGTTTTTTTTTTCTTTATTTTTGACGCTTTCATATTGTATACTTACTCCATTATGACTATAAAATCATCTCAAGAACTAGTTAATAATGCGCTAAAGGAGATCAAAACTTTATCAGCTGATCAAGCTTTAGAACTTGTTAAAGAAAATAAATGTAGTTTAGTAGATATTAGAGACATCAGAGAACTCGATAAAGAAGGTAGAATTCAAAATTCCGCACATATACCTAGAGGAATGCTTGAATTCTGGATGGATCCACAAAGTGCATATTTCAAAAGTGGTAAAATTGATATGGAAAAAGAAATAGTATTATTTTGCGCTGGTGGCTTAAGATCAGCTCTTGCAACTAAATCTCTAAAAGATATGGGTTACAAAAATGTATCACATATTGAAGGTGGTTTTTCTTCAATGAAAAATAAGGGATTTGATGTTGAGTGATCTAGTCGAATAGACTAATTTTCTTAGAAAAAAATATTCTTACAATCCAGTATAAAAAAATTCCTAATGGTCCTACAAAATATGTAAGCAACAATGGAAAGAAAGCTAAATATTTTGGTATTTGAAATCTTAGACAGTCTCGAACTATCCAAGATCCACAAAACAAATTAATTGCCAAGAAGTGTATCCAAAATGTTATTAAAAAAGAGTTATTTTGCATCAATTCACTTAAGTAAGGCAAGCCTTTGTAAAGACTAAAGTTTTCCAAAAAATTATATCCTGATTTATAAAACAAAATAACTAGATAAGTGTAAACTGTTGCAAATACTATAATTGGAAATATTGATGAAACTATAAATCTACAAATATTAGATTTTGGAAAAACTATTAAAATTAGCCAAAAAGGGACTACGCCAATATTTAACCAGACATATATCATTTCAGTTGTAAAATATTCAGATATTTGCTCAATCATAAAAAAATATAATATATTAAATCTTAGAATGATTCCTATTAAAAATAAGAAGAAAAACTTAAAAGTTACAGTAGAGGAAATGAGGAATTTTTCATTTAATTATATTGAGAAATATGCCCCATCTAAGCAACAGCTTAGAACATATCTTTTGAAAAAATATATAAAGTCAAAAATACCAAATACTAATAAGAAAAATCTTACAGATTTAATTGATGCTGTCCTTCAGGATCTAGAAAAATTAAAGTTTATTAATGATGAGTTTTATTCAAACTCGAAAGCAAAAAGTCTAATTAGACAAGGAAGTTCTATAAATAAAATAAGAAATTATCTTTTATCTAAAGGGATTAATAATAAATATATAGACAATACAATTAATAAAATTAATGAAGAAAATGTAGATCAGGATTTTTTTTCTGCAGTGAAGTTATGTAAAAAAAAAAGAATTGGACCAGCCCGTAACGAGAGTAACAGACCTCTTTTTTACAAAAAAGATATCGGGGTTTTGGCAAGGTCTGGTTTTGATTTTGAGATATCGAAAAAAGTGATGGATATTGAAGAAGATGAATATTTGAAAATAATAAATTTACTATAATTTATTATTTTTATTTTTTTCAGATAAATAATATTCCAGTTTTCTTTTTATGTAATTTTTGACAAATACAAATACTAATAAACCAAATATTGACACAGAAACAATTATAATTAAAATTATCCTAAGCTGTTCATCCATTATAAAACTTTCGATCTTTTCAATATTAAACTTGGATTTTTAAAATCTTTTTTACCATAAAGAATTTCATTGCCATCAAAATCAGTGATAATTCCACCAGCATTTTTTAAAATTGCATGTCCAGCAGCAATATCCCATTCTGACGCTCTTGGTTCTGCAACATATAAATCATATTCACCTGTTGCTATTACACAAAATTTAAATGAACTTTTCATTTTCTTATGACTTGTTACACCTATCAGTTTGTGAATTTCAAAAATTTGTGGTTTTAGATTGTCTGAATAAGATACAGCAATAACTTCATTAGCTTTTGTTTTTTTTTCACAATTCAACTTTATTTCTTTCTTATTAGAATATTCGTAACAATAGCCAGGGGCAAATGTATAAAATAATCTTTTTTTTGCGGGAGCATAAATAATACCAAGTTCAGGTTTCTTATTTATAATTAATGCTGCATTTAATGTAAATTCATCTCTGTTATTAATATAATCGTAAGTTCCATCTATTGGATCAATTAACCAAAATTTAGATAACCCAGAATTATTTTTATTTAAAGAACTTTCCTCTGATACTATGGGTATATTGGGAGTAAGTTCTTTAATTTTGTCAGTCAATATTTCATTTACTTCTAAATCACCATTGGTTACTGGTGTATTATCATTTTTGATTTCAGTTTTTAATCCCTTGCTCCTTAAATATATAGCTCTTTCGCCGGCATTTAAAAAACATTCTTTTAGATCATCATTTAAATTTTTAAGCTCTTTACTATTCAT
This sequence comes from uncultured Pelagibacteraceae bacterium, assembly GCA_902574525.1. Classification (GTDB taxonomy): domain Bacteria; phylum Pseudomonadota; class Alphaproteobacteria; order Pelagibacterales; family Pelagibacteraceae; genus Pelagibacter. The sequence continues at coordinate 16,372 of CACGNQ010000001.1, read as the reverse complement.
TATATATTTTTTTCAATTCTATTATTTTTGCATTTATTACTTTTTTTCCAACATTTTCGAAATTTACAGTCACTTTTCCATTAATAATTGACTGAACTTGACCTATACCCCATTCTTTATTAATAGGATTTATCACTTTGTCTCCTGGGTCAAAATCTAAAATCATTTAATTTAATTTATAATAGAATTAAGTATAAATACCATCAATATGAATACAAAATTAAACTCTATAGGTTTGGATAAAGATCCAAAAGATACAAAGGTAGTAATTGCCATGTCAGGAGGTGTTGACTCTTCAACAGTTGCAGGCATCATGAAAAAAGAGGGATATAATATCATTGGAGTTACATTAAAACTTTACGATGATAATAAAGAAAGCAAGAATACTAAGCAATGCTGCACAGGCCAGGACATAATGGATGCAAAGCGTGTTGCTCAAAAATTGGATATTAATCATAAAATTTTTTATTACCAAAGCAAATTTAAAGAAAGTGTTGTTGATAATTTTGTCGAAAGTTACTTAAATGGGGAGACTCCTATTCCATGTGTTCAATGTAACAAAACTGTTAAATTTAACGACTTATTTCAAGAATCAAAAAATTTAAACGCAGATGCATTAATAACTGGTCATTATGTGAAGAGTTTAACAAAAAATAATACAACGAATATGTATAGAGCTGTTGATGAGAATAGAGATCAAAGTTATTTTTTATTTAATACAACAAGAGAACAATTAAACTATTTGAGATTCCCATTGGGAGCGATGTTGAAATCTGAAACAAGAGAAATTGCTAAAGAATTAGGTTTAAATGTTGCTGACAAACCAGATAGCCAGGATATATGTTTTGTTCCAAATGGCGACTATGTTTCGGTGATTGAAAAAATAAGACCAGACGCATTTAAAAAAGGAAATATTAAAAGCTCTGATGGGAAAGTTCTAGGAGTCCATAATGGAATTGTAAATTTTACAATTGGTCAGAGGAGGGGTATTAAAATTGCTGCCAAAGATCCTTTATATGTTATCAATATTGATCCAAAAAAAAATGAAATAATTGTTGGACCAAAAATAGAATTGTTAAAAAAAGATATAATATTGAGAGATCTCAATCTTTTAGTAGATAAAACAGATTTTGATAAAGAAATATTTGTAAAAGTAAGATCAACAGGAAAACTAATTAGATCTAAATTAAATATAAAAGATAAATTTGCTCATCTTAATCTTTTTGATGATGAATTTGGTATATCACCAGGTCAGGCGTGTGTGTTTTATTCAAAAGATAAATTTGGAGACAAGGTTCTCGGTGGTGGATGGATTTCTAAGAGTTAATATTTTTTTTCCACATAAAGTAAGTAAGTAAATAAAAACTTATTACACCTACAAAATAATCCCACTCTAGAGCATGTTTTATAAACTTGTTACCTGGCATGCTTACAATTGGAATAGCTAAAATTGCTACAACAATTAATAAAGTTACCAACAATCCTTTTAATTTTAAAAATTTAAAATTTATTTTGTCTATTATTTTATTTTTTAATTTATACAATGTAATAACTAAGTATGCTTGAGCTATAATTTCAAAAATTATAAAAAGAAGCATTACAACTCTCCTAAACAGTTTATACAAATCATAATCAAACTTAACTCCAAGGAAGATAGAATGAATAGTTAACAATATTGCTGAGCCAATTCCAAAAAATATTATTTTACTTACATTCTTATTATTTTTTTCTAACGAGAGAATTATATTTTTATTATAAATCCAATATTTTATTAATAAATATGAAGTAAGGAACATAGCAGGCTTGAAAATCAAATAAGTAGGAAAAACTCTTGCAGTTCGACTTATCGATGCTCCACCATCAATGTAAGGTAGTGTATTATGTATGATATCTTCAGGATGGAAAAGACCGTGAAACTGCGTAATCAAAATTAAACAGGCATTTATTGCTACGAATGGAACTATAAAAATCCATAAAGTTATGGATCTAACTTTTTGAATACTATCCATTTTGGGTTTGATTATTTCTTTTTATTTTTTTTTCTTGCTCTTCTTTTTTTTGAGCCCATTTTTCTTCGGCCTCTATGTTTCTTTGGATATCCCATGTTTACCTCAAATTATAATTTTATTGACTTATTTGGTGGATATAGCATTCTCAATCTCACATATCAAATTTATTTATGGGAAATTCTTTTAAAACTTATCTTAAACATACTTATAAAGACTTTAAAAATCGTTCAGTAAATCCACCATTAGTTCGAACCTCCACAATGGTTTTTAAATCCATGAAAGATTTAAGACAGACGCAGAAAAAAAACTTAAAGAATCCAAAAGGTGGACATTTTGAATACGGAAGACAAGGTACTTCTACTACTTTTGAATTAGAAAAAATGTTAACAAAAATGGAAGAATCATATCATACATTTTTGACACCAACAGGTTTTGGGGCAGTTTTTTTATGTCTATTTAGTGTTTTAAGGCCAGGTGATGAACTAATAATAGCTGATCCAGTATATAGTCCGACTAGGTTATTAACTGAAAAGTATTTAAATGAATTTAACATAATTGCAAAATTTTATGATCCGAATAATCTAGATACAATCAAAAAAAATATTACGAATAAAACTAGACTCATTTATGTTGAAAATCCTGGAAGTAATACATTTGAGTTTCAAGACTTGGGTAAAATACTTTCTATAGCAAAAACAAAAAAAATTTATACAGCAATAGATAATACATGGGGCACTCCGTACTTTTTAAGGCCCATTAAATTAGGTTTTGATTTATCAATAGTATCTGCAACTAAATATTATTCAGGGCACTCGGATGTAATGGGGGGGACTTTAGCAGTAAGTAAAAGAATATTTAGAAAAGTTTTATTAGCTCAGAATATGACTGGCTTAAGATTAAGCCCTGATGATGCTTATTTTATTATGAGAGGTTTAAGAACATTAGATGTTAGGTTAGATAGACATGAAAAAAATACTAATCTTATTGTAAAATTTTTGTCAAAAAAGAAAAATATTGAAGTCTTATATCCTTATAAAAAAAATTCTAAAAATTACAAATTATGGAAAAAATATTACTCAGGATCCTCAGGTTTGATGGGTATGAAAATAAAATCCAAAGATAAGAAATCTATTGATAAATTTGTAAATTCTCTAAATTTTTTTGGACATGGTTACAGTTGGGGAGGATTTGAAAGTCTGGCCCTTCATCAAGAAATTAAAGAACAAGGTAATAGAAAGTTTTTAAATTTAAAAAAAAATGAATTTATTGTCAGATTGCACATTGGGCTTGAAGATCCTAAAGATCTAATAAAAGATATTAGAAAATCATTTAAATATATTAAATAATGGGTGAAAAATTCATTAATAATCGTTTAGCGCTTATCACATTGATATCTGCATGCTTAGTTGTTCTTGTATCACTAAGCGTTAGACAAGTTTTTGGAATGTTTTTTATCGATTTTAACAACGATCTAGGAATCTCTAATACGGAATTTGGTCTAGCAATTGGCATTCAAATGTTGGGCTGGGGCTTATCAGGACCAATATTTGGAGCTATTGCTGATAAATATGGTGGGCATAGAGCAATCATACTTGCATTTCTCTTTTATATTTTAGGTGTTTTCTTATTATACAATGGACCAAATACTGGAATTTATTTTCAAATAAGTTTAGGTGTTTTGATTGGAATAGGATGTGGTGGGACGGCAATTAGTATTCCAATGTCAATTGTAGGAAAGCATTTTCCATTATCAAATCGGACTATAGCGATGAGCATTGTTACTGCAGTTGGATCTTTTGGATATTTTTTGTCCCCATTATTTACTAAATATTCTTTGGGCTCTAACGGATGGGAACAAACGTTATTCATATTTATGATTTTTTTAACTTTTGGACTTGTGGTTGGTTATTTTGTTAGATCACCTAGCGTGGTTCAATCCAATGATACTAATTTTAAACAAGACACTATGGGAGCTTTAAAAGAAGCTTTTCAAAATAAAAGTTATTTACTTTTAATAGCTGGCTTTTTTGTATGCGGATTTCACATTACCTTAGTTGGAACACATGTCCCAAAATACGTTGCTGATAGAGGATTGGCTGATTGGACAGCTGCAGTAATTTTATCTTTAATTGGTTTTTTTAATATAATTGGATCATTACTTAGTGGTTACTTATCAACAAAAATGAGTAAAAAAATTATACTGAGTATAATCTACTTATTAAGAGGAGTTTCAATTTGTATATTTATATTTTCACCACCTAGTACAATTATTTCCATTTTTTTTGGCGCTAGTTTTGGCTTTTTATGGCTTTCAACAGTACCAGCAACTAGTGGAATAGTAGCCCATATATTTGGAACAAGATACTTAGGACTACTCTATGGTTTAGTTTTTTTAAGTCATCAGATTGGATCTTTTTTTGGTGCCTATCTAGGTGGTTTGTTTTATGACCTATATGGTTCTTATGATTATGCGTGGTATTTGGCAATTGCATTATCTTTATTTGCTGGTTTAATACATTTACCAATAAAAGAGAAACCAGTTGAGAGAACACAAACAGCATAAATTGAGTTTTAATCCTTACTTAGAAAAGCTTTACAAGTCAGACAAACCTTTAATAATTTATAAAATGAAAAATGGGTATAATATTTATACTGATTTTTCAAAAAAAATTATACTCAATAAAAATAATATAAATAACTTTTTAAAATTTAGAAAAATAAAGAAAAAGAATAAGGAATTAGATCTATTTATAGGTTTTTTTAGTTATGAAATTTTGTGTCATCTTTTAAATATAAAAATTAAAAATCAAAAAAAAATAAACTTTTATAAAGGAATATTTTATAAACCTGAGACAGTTATAAAAATTAGAGATAAAATAAAAATTGTTTCTTCTAAAAAGGAGCATAAATTTAATGAAACTTTTCATAAAACTCAAATTTTAACTCCATTTAAAAAAAACTTAGAATTTAATGCTTATAAAAAAATATTTGATACTTTTTCAAAAAAAATAAGACAGGGTGAGACTTACCAAATTAAAATTTGCACTAAATACAAAAATAAATCAAAAATTAATCCAATTAATTTTTTTTGGCGTTTAATGAAAGTAAACTCTTCCCCTGAGTCTTTTATGATTAAGGATAAAGATTATTCAATTGTAAGTTGCTCACCTGAAACACTTATAGATAAAAAAGGAAAAAAAATAATAACAAAACCAATTGCTGGAACACTTAAAAAAAATAAAAAATATAATAAAAATACTGCACTTAAGTTTTTTAAAAGTAATATAAAAGAAACAAAAGAACATAATATGATAGTCGATATGGAAAGAAATGACCTTTCAAGAATTTGTTCCCCCGGGTCTGTGCAAATATTAAAAGAAAAATTTGTAGAAGAATATAAACATTTATTTCATTACGTAACTACAATTCAAGGAAATATAAGGAAAAATATTTCTTTGAAAGATATTATTATATCAATGATGCCTGGTGGATCGGTTATTGGTTGTCCAAAAATAAGAACACTAGAACTTTTAAATAATCAAGAAAATGATGGCAGGAATATTTTCACAGGTAGTTTCGGTTATATAAAGTTTAATAAGGATATGCGATTTAACATTATTATTAGATCAATACTTAATTACAAAAATTATTCAGAAGTTTCAGCTGCTTCAGGGGTTGTTTTAGATAGCGCTCCAAAAAAAGAATTTAACGAAAATTATATAAAAGCAAAATCTTTACTAGAGTTATATAAATGATTTATATTATTGATCACCAGGATTCGTTTACTTGGAATGTTGTTCATCAGTTCTCAGAATTTGAAGAGGTTTTTTGTAGTAATTTTTTTGAAATCAAAGAGAGTAAATTATTAAAAGCTGATACTATTGTACTCTCACCAGGACCTGGAGCTCCTAAAGATTATCCATTAACTTCAAAAATTTATAAAAAATTTAGAGGGAAAAAAAAAATTATAGGTATTTGTCTAGGATTTCAGCAGATCTTACATAACGAATATGGAAAAATAGTTCAGCAAAAAAATATTTATCATGGTTATCAATCTAAAATAAAGGTAACAAAAGACAGTAAAATTTTTAAAAAAAACAAAGTATTTCAGGTTGGAAGGTACCATTCACTAAAATTAAATGAGCCCTTTGTATCAAAAAATATTAAAATAAGCATGAGATGTGTAGAAACAAATATCCCGATGGCTATTGAAAATATTAAAGAAAAAATTTTTGGTTTTCAATTTCATCCAGAATCTTTTTTAACTAAAAATGGTAAAACTATTATTAAAAAAATCTTATCTGCATAAAAACTTGAAAGAAGTTAGTTTCAGAGATTTATGGGATTCCTACGGGATATTTACAACTATGAGAGTCATTGGAAAATCACCAAAGATTTTTTTGTATAAAGAACATATTAATAATTTAATAAAATCATTGAAAATTTATAACTTGTATCAAAGTAATATAAGGCAAAATATAAATTATTTGGTAAAAAATTCTTTAAAAAAAAAAATTAAATACGATCATTTATTGAGAGTCGCATGTAATAAAAATTTTATATCGATTTCTCTACGAAGAAGACTTAAACCTCACAAAAATTTTTATTTGAGATTGTTAAAACATAAACGAGTTGATCCTCAGTTAAAAAATCTTAAATATGGTAAAATTTTAAAGGAACTAGGAAAGTATGATGCAACAAAAAATGATTTAGTATTATGTTATAAAAACCAAATATTAGAAACAGGTACGTCAAATCTATTTTTAATAAAAAAAAACGAAATTTTTTCTCCATATAAAAATTTTTATAAGGGAGTTACTTATAAATATTTTAATAAATCTATTAAAATTAAAAATAAAAATATCTTTATTAACAAAATGGACGAGTACAGTGAAATATTATTAATTGGATCAGGAAAAGGTGTTACATCGGTATCAGAGATACCATCAATTAATTGGAAAAGAAAAAATAAAAAAATGTATGTTAAATTGAATAAAATCTATAAAAGAGCATTACGTAAGTTAAATTAATAATCTATGAGCAATCCAAACAACCCCTGTATTTTTTGTAAAATTGATAAAAAAAATATTATTTTTGAAAATGACTATGCGTATGCAAGCTACGACTCGTACCCTGTTTCAAAGTTTCATAGTTTGATTATACCAAAGAGACATATTTCTGATTTTTTTGAATTAAAAGAAAATGAATTAGTTTCCTGTTATGAAATTATCCGTCATGTTAAAGCTGTGATAGAAAAAAAGGATAAATTTGTTAAAGGCTTTAATATTGGCACAAATGCTGGTTTAATATCTGGTCAAACAATAATGCATTGTCATATTCATGTGATTCCCAGAAGAAAAGGCGATGTTGATAACCCGCAAGGGGGTGTTCGTGGAGTAATACCCTTAAAACAACATTATATAAGAAAATCTTAATGAAAGAAGTCCATTTATGCAGTTGATCTATTAGATCATCTGTACTAAAAATATTTCAAAAAAGGGGTATAATTTCAAAATGCTTGTTAATAATCCATTTTCTATTTTAGCTGGGAGTATTTCCCCCATATTCATGCAGTCTTTTGTAATTCTTATGGGACTTTTAATTGTTATTGGCACTCTTATGGACATCATCCATAAGAAAAATGTTAAATATTTTTTTAATAATGCAAAAAAAGCAAAAAAATCAGCAACAAAATCATTAACTACTGGTGAAAGGATATCTGTTATATCAAAAACAATTGCAAGTGATATTGCGACTACTTCAGAATTAGGCGCTGGAAAAAGAAGATTAGCACATGTCATGGGAATGTATGGAACAATCTTGTTTTGGGTAGCTTCAGTTGTAATGATTTTTTTTTACTCTAATCCTTCCTCAATTACTCCTGCTGCTTGGCCAGTAATTTGGCATATTGGTGCTCTGATGACAGTTTTAGGAGGATCATGGTTTTGGTTTTTTTTAAGAGTGGATGTCTATTCAGAAGCTCATCCTTGGTATAGGATAATTAAAGCTGATTTATTTGTGCTTGCCTTAGTAAGCTCATCATTTTTTGGGTTAGTTTGGTCATTTCTTCAATCTGCAAATTTACAAGGTAGGTGGGATGACAAAGTATTTTTAGTTTTTTTCATCGTATCAAATTTAGTTTTATTTGGAGGAGTTTATTGGTCAAAATTTGCGCATATGTTTTATAAACCAGGAGCAGCTCTTCAGAAAAATTTAGCTGAAGCAGATGGTTCAAGAGATAATTTACCACCCGAAGCAGATGCACCTGAGCAATTTGGCCTCGGAATAAAAAGAGAAGAGCCAAAACATTATTAATATGATAAAGAAAAGGAAATAAAATATGTCAACATTTGTTTATATGACTAGATGCGATGGATGTGGCCACTGCGTGGATATATGCCCATCTGATATAATGCATATCGATGAAACGATAAGAAGAGCAAAAAATATTGAACCAAATTTTTGTTGGGAATGCTACTCTTGTGTCAAAGCTTGTCCAAACCATGCAATTGATGTTAGGGGTTATGCAGACTTTGCACCCATGGGTCATAGCGTAAGAGTTAGAAGAGAAGAAGAGAAAGGAACAATCTCCTGGAAAATAAAATTTAGAAACGGCACAGAAAAAAACTTTGTATCACCAATCACTACCAAGCCATGGGGAAAATTTATTCCGAAGCTTGCAGAGGGTGACAAACCTAATCAAGGTGAAATTAATTCACAGATTTTATATAATGAACCACATGGTTTAAATACAAACAAAGATTTACCAAAAGTTGAAAAAAGCGCTTTCAAAAAAGGTGTTTACTATTAATGGCTAGAAAAACTATTATTGAAGAGTGTGATGTTTTAGTTGTCGGCGGAGGAATGGCTGGTACAGGTGCTACTTTTGAAGCTAGACACTGGGGCAGAGATCTAAAAATTATATGTGTTGAAAAAGCCAATATAGATAGGAGTGGTGCGGTTGCACAAGGATTATACGCAATTAACTGTTACATGGGGATGCAGTGGGGCGAAAATCAACCGGAAGATCATGTTCGTTATGCAAGAAATGATTTAATGGGATTAGTGAGAGAAGATCTAGGATACGACATGGCTCGTCACGTTGACTCAACAGTTCACATGTTTGATGAATGGGGACTTCCGATGATGAAAAATAAACAAACAGGTCGATACCAAAGAGAAGGTAAGTGGCAAATAATGATTCACGGAGAAAGTTATAAACCAATTGTAGCTGAGGCAGCAAAAAAATCCGCAGATAAAATTTATAATAGAATAATGATAACTCATTTATTAATGGATGAAACAAATGAAAATAGAGTAGGAGGAGCAGTTGGATTTAATATGAGAACTGGTGACTACTACGTATTTAAATCTAAAACTGTAATCGTTGCAGCAGGAGGAGCTTCGCATATATTTAAACCTAGAGCTGTTGGAGAAGGCATGGGAAGAACTTGGTATGCTCCTTGGAGTAATGGATCGGCTTATGCATTACCAATACAGGCTGGTGCAAAAATGACTCAAATGGAAAATAGAATAGTATTGTGCCGTTTCAAAGATGGCTATGGTCCCGTAGGAGCTTATTTCCTTCATTTAAAAACTTATACACAAAATGCAAACGGAGAAAACTATGAGAAAAAATGGTATAATCAAACGAAAGAGCTTGTAGGAGAATATATTGATCATCATCCAACACCCACATGTTTAAGAAATCACGCATTTGTTCAAGAAGTAATGGCAGGTGGTGGTCCTATACACATGGTTACTAAAGAAGCTTTCCAAGATCCACATTTAGAAACAGTAGGATGGGAGAACTTTCTTGGTATGACAGTAGGCCAAGCAGTAGTTTGGGCATCACAAAATATAGATCCAAAATATACAAATCCTGAATTAACAACTTCAGAACCATATGTAATGGGATCTCACGCAACTTGTTCCGGAGCATGGGTAAGTGGACCTGAAGACTTATCACCACCAGAATATTTTTGGGGTTATAACAGAATGACTACGGTAGACGGTCTTTTCGGAGCAGGTGATACAGTTGGAGGTAGTGCACACAAATTTTCTTCAGGATCATTTACTGAAGGTAGATTAGCCGCAAAAGCTGCAGTAAAATATATAGAAGAACAGAAGGCTAATAATATAAAAGTTAGTGATAAGCAATGTGAGGACTTTAAGGAAATGATTTATAAACCTCTAGATAACTATACTGTTGGACGGAATGAAATAACTGGAGGTACAGTTTCTCCGAGCTACATTTCTCCAATACAAGGTCTACAAAGATTACAAAAAATTATGGATGAATATGTTGGTGGTATTTCAGTGAATTATATGACCAATGGAAATTTACTTAAAAAGGGTCTTGAGCTACTAGATTGGTTACAAGAAGATTTAGAAAATGTTGGTGCTGAAGATTATCATCAGTTAATGAGAGCATGGGAGTTGAAACATAGAACCGTTACTTCTCAATGTGTAACTGAACATACTCTTTTCAGAAAAGAAACTCGTTGGCCTGGTTACTATTATAGAGGTGATCATATGAAACTCGATGATGAAAACTGGCACTGCTTAACTGTTTCAAGAAGGGATCCAAAAACAGGTAAATTTTCTTTAGAAAAGATGCCTGTCTATCACATAATTGACGAAAAAGAAAAAAAAGAAGCTTCTTAAAGTTTAATGAGTCTTCTTGAGAAAGCAGATAACGAAATCATCGAAATAGCCAATCCTATTTGGGCAAATTTAGTTAAATCCTCCAATATGAAAGATTATGGAGGTTTCACAAAAGATTTTTCATCTCAAATGCTTTATGGCGCAAACGAAGTCGAACTTGGAAAACAATGGGCAAGCAATGATTTAATTTCAACTTTATCAGATGAATACAAAGCATTCGGTTGCCTTAGAAGAGGTTTATATATTACTGTTTTATATAAGCAAAAAAGTACAAAAATTTCTGGAGAATTTTTAGGTAGACTAGTTCTTGGAGAAGAAGATGGTTTAGTCAAAGTATTTGGAGCAACTATTTTTTAAGAATTGTTGACTTTAATATTTTTGAGGAATAGTTAGTGTTTATGGAATATTTTCTTCCAATAGCAGAAGTTTATATAAGCTTACCTTTAGTATTTTTGCTTAGCCTAGTAGTTGGAGTTTTGTCAGGATTGTTTGGTGTTGGCGGAGGTTTTTTGATGACACCATTTTTAATTTTTATGGGAGTACCCCCTACTTATGCAGTGCCCAATGAAGCAAATAATATCTTAGGAACGTCAATATCTGGTTCAACAACACATTGGTTTAAAGGTACATTAGATTACAAAATGGGATTAATGATTGTGGTTGGAGGAGCTGTTGGTACGGTTGCGGGAATAGCAACATTCACATATTTTAAAGACATCGGTAAAATAAATATAGTTATATCTTTAGCGTATATGTATATTTTAGCAATTATAGGTACCCTTATGTTAGTACAAGGGGTAACAGAATTAGATAGAGCTAGAAAAAAAATAGTTCAAAAAAAAAAATTACACGAACATTACTGGATACATGGCCTTCCATTTAGAATGAGGTTTAAAAAATCAAAACTTTATGAGAGCGCATTTACACCGATAATAATTGGGTTAATTGTAGGATTTATTGCTGCAATTATGGGAGTTGGTGGAGCTTTTATTTTAGTACCAGCAATGATTTATATTATAGGAATGCCAACAAAATTAATTCCAGGAACCTCTTTATTTGTTACAATTTTTGTAAGTGCAATTGTTACTGTATTGCACGCATTTAATTATGGAACAATAGATTTGATTTTAGTTGTAGTATTAATATTAGGCTCGATTATTGGTGTTCAAATAGGACAAAAAATTGGTGAAAAAGTTGACAGTTCAGAATTTAAAACAATATTAGCAGTATTACTACTATTGGTTGGAATAGCAATTGCGTATGATACGTTTTTCGCTGAGGAAACAATTAAAGAAGTTCAAAATAATGGAAATATTGCACTTGGGCCTGTAGCGCAATTTGTAAGAGATCTATCAATAAATGTTCCGTTTTTATATGGAATGTTTTCAATTGTATTAGCTCTTGGTCTTGGAATTGGAGCTGCAATAATGAGAAGATTTCTCTCAAAATTTAAGCAAAAATTTATACCTAAAGCACCACCTGCTTCATTAAAGTAGATTTGAAATTATAAGTAATATGTTAAAAATTGAGATGAAAAAAATATTTACAATTTTATTTTTAATAATTTCATTTAGTGCCAATGCTTTAGAAAAAAAAACAACTTTTGACAATGAATTATTTCAAAAAGCTCAATCAGAGGGTAAAGTTGTAGTTGTTAGTTCTTGGATAAAATATTGTAATTCTTGTGCTAGTCAAATGAAAGTTTTAAATAAAGTAAAGAATGATTTTGACAATATTGAATATTTTACATTTGAAATTACTAATCGAGAAATATCAGACTTACTTAAGGTACAGTATCAAACCACTTTGTTAATTTTTAAAGACAATAAAGAAGTTTATAGAAGCATTGGTGAAATTAGCAGAGAAGAAATTTATAAAGCTATTAAATCCTCAATTTAAATTAAGCGCTCCTATAAAGTTTTGTCATTACAAATTCTTTGTGACCTAGAGCTTCTGCACAAGTAAGCCTTCCATTCGCAACCCTTATAGTTGATTTTATTAATTCATCCCCAGCTTGGTCCAGGTTCATTTGCCGTGAAAGTATTTTTGATACATCGACGTCAATATGCTCACCCATAGTTTTTGCTGTGAGAGGATTTGCTGTAAGTTTAATAACAGGCTCAATAGGATTACCTATAATATTACCTTGTCCCGTTGGGAATAAATGAATATTGAACCCCCCAGCAGCTTGCAATGTAACACATTCTGCAGCAGCAGAAGAAGTATCCATAAAATATAAACCCTTACCTTTGGTAGGTTCTTCTGCAGGTTCTAACACATCAATAAATTGCCTTGATCCAATTTTTTGAAAGTTGCCAAATGCTTTTTCCTCAATTGTAGTTAAGCCGCCTGCAATATTTCCTGCTGTTGGTTGACTTTCAGAAAGGTCATCTGTTGCCTCTTTTAAAATAAAATCATTATATGCATTCCAAGTTTTCAAAAATTTTTCTTTTGCTTCAGGTGTTTTGCCTCTTTTAGCACAAACATTTTCAGCACCAGTTAATTCTGATGTCTCACCAAAACATAAATGAACACCAAGTGGTTCGAGTTTATCCATTAAATTTCCGACTGTTGGATTTGAGGCAAGACCAGATGTTGTGTCTGACTCTCCGCATTTAACTGATATCCATAAATCACTAATTGGACAATCCTCTCTTTGTTTTTCTGATGCCCACATTGAAAACTCTTGAGCCTTTTTTGATACTTTAGCAATTGTGTCGATGTCTCCAACACCTTCAATACTGAATCCCTCCACTGGTTTTCCAGTTTTCGCAATTGCATCAACAATTCTTTTTGTCCACTTAGGTTCTATACCAATTACAATAACTGCAGCAACATTAGGATTTTTACCTGTGCCAATCATTGTTCTAAAGTGTAATTCTAAATCAGCTCCAAATTGAAGTCTTCCGTAAGAATGAGGTAATGCAATCGTTCCTTTAATATTGTTTGCAACTGCCTCAGCACATGCATTTGAAATATCATCAACTGGTAAAATTATTACATGGTTTCTTGTACCAGCTCTTCCATTTTCTCTTTTATAACCTAAAAAACTTTTTGGGATTTCCATATTTACCATTTTTTTGTTTTTACATTATGAACATGCACATGTTCACCTTTTTTAATATTTTTAACTACTTTACCAATATCATGACCGTATTTTAATATTGCATCTCCTTCTTTTAAATCTAGCATAGCAATTTTGTGGCCTAAAGGTATCTCGCTTTTAGACTGTATTTTTGCAGATTTGTCGTTTTCCATAATCCAACAGTTACAATCCTGATTAGGGGTTATTTTTTCAATAACCACAACACCAACATTGTCTTTTTCATCATGTATAATTATGTCTGTATTATTCATAGTGACGATTTCTTATTTGAAATTTAGGAGATCTTATATATTAATCACTCAAATTTATAAATAATAAATTTTAAGGATTCAATTATGGCCAAAATGACAACAGAAGAAGCATTTATTAAAGTATTGCAAATGCACGGTATAGAACATGCATTTGGAATAATAGGATCTGCTTTTATGCCCATTTCTGATTTATTCTCCAAAGCTGGGATTACTTTTTGGGATGTTGCACATGAAACTAACGGCGGTTTGATTGCTGATGGATATACAAGAGCGACCGGCAAAATGTCGATGGTGGTAGCTCAAAATGGACCAGGTATAACTGGTTTAGTTACTCCAATTAAAACTGCATATTGGAATCATACACCATTACTTGTTGTAACACCTCAAGCTGCAAATAAAACAATGGGTCAAGGAGGATTTCAAGAAGTTGAACAAATGAATTTATTTAAAGACATGGTTTGCTACCAGGAAGAAGTAAGAGACCCATCTAGAATGGCAGAAGTATTAAATAGAGTGATTGAAAAAGCTTTTAGAGGATCTGCTCCAGCTCAAATTAATGTCCCACGTGATTACTGGACACAAGTAATTGATATAGACTTACCTCCAATAGTTAGATTTGAAAGACAAGGAGGAGGAGAGGAGGCAGTTAATAAAGCAGCTTCAATATTATCAAAAGCAAAATTTCCAGTAATATTATCAGGTGCAGGAGTTGTAATTGGTAATGCGATAGAGGAATGTAAAATATTAGCTGAAAGGTTAGATGCACCTGTTTGCAATGGATATCAACATAATGATAGTTTTCCCGGCAGTCATCCACTTGCCGTAGGACCTCTAGGTTACAATGGTTCAAAAGCAGCAATGCAACTAATTTCCAAAGCTGACGTTGTTCTAGCATTAGGTACAAGATTAAATCCATTCTCTACATTGCCTGGATACGGAATTGATTATTGGCCAAAAAATGCAACAATAATACAGGTAGATATGAATCCTGATAGAATAGGCTTAACAAAAAAAGTTACTGTTGGAATTTGTGGAGATTGTAAAATGGTTGCAAAACAAATATCAGACAAACTTTCAAAAGATGCAGGAAATGATGGTAGAGAAGAGAGAAAAAATTTAATTCACAAAACAAAATCTGCATGGCTACAAACATTAACTGGATTAGATCATGAAGAGGATGACCCAGGCACAGTTTGGAATAAAGAAGCAAGAGAAAGAGATAAAGATAGAATGTCACCAAGGCAAGCTTGGAGGGCAATACAGGAAGCAATACCGACTGGTGCAATAATTTCAAGTGATATTGGAAATAATTGCGCAATTGGTAATGCATATCCAACTTTCGAAGAGGGAAGAAAATATTTAGCGCCAGGATTATTCGGTCCTTGTGGATATGGTTTTCCATCAATACTTGGAGCAAAAATTGGTTGCCCAGAAACTCCGGTTATAGGTTTTGCTGGTGATGGAGCATTTGGAATAAGTATGAATGAAATGAGTTCATGTGCTAGAAAAGAATGGCCAGCAATAACAATGGTAATTTTTAGAAATTACCAATGGGGTGCGGAAAAAAGAAATTCAATTTTATGGTTTGATGACAATTTTGTTGGAACCGAATTAGATCCAGAATTAAGTTATGCTAAAGTTGCTAACGCATGTGGTTTAAAAGGTGTAACAGTTAAAACTATGGAAGAAACCACTAAGGCAATTAAACAATCGTGCGAAGATCAAAAAAAAGGTATCACAACTTTTATTGAAATAATATTAAATCAAGAATTAGGTGAACCATTCAGAAGAGATGCTATGAAAAAACCAGTAAAAGTTGCTGGAATTAATAAAGAAGATATGAAAACACAATCGGTCTAACTAATTTAAGATCGACATAGGATCAAGTCTAGTTTGAAACCAGTTTACACGGAAATCTAAATGTGGCCCCGTTGATCTACCAGTTGAACCAACTGTTCCTATAATTTCTCCTTTTTCTATTTTATCTCCCACATTGACATTTACTGATTCAAGATGAGAATAAATTGTTGATATTCCATGACCATGATCCATTATTATTGTCCCTCCAGTATAATAAAGATCTTTTTCCGCCATAGTCACAATTCCTGAACCAGATGCTTTAATCTTTGTTCCTTTTTTAGCAGCAATGTCTATTCCGTAATGTGGCCATTTTGGTTTACCATTTAAAATTCTCTGACTTCCGTAAACTCCTGAAATAATTCCTTCAACTGGCATTATAAATTTATCTTTAAAGAAATCTAAATTAGAATTTATTGCCCTAGCTTTTCCAATTTTATTATTTTCCTCTTTAATTCTATTATAAACTTCTTCGGGTGGAG